>CALMMO010000084.1 GCA_937868455.1 uncultured Marmoricola sp. | reverse complement strand
CCAGTTGGGTAATTGAGGCAGCCCCTTGGCGAATCGAGGTGCCTAAACAGTCGGCACCCGTGTCGCCGCCACCGATGATGATCACGTGCTTGCCGTCGGCTCGGATTTGGCCCTCAACGCTCTCTCCGAGTGCCACCCGATTAGCTTGCGGCAAGAACTCCATCGCTTGGTGGATGCCCACCAGATCACGACCGGGAACGGGAAGGTCGCGGGCGGACGTGGCCCCGACCGCAAGAACAACCGCGTCATAGCGATCCTTGAGTTGTTCCCCAGTAATCGAGTTGCCCACGTCAACGCCGGCACGGAAAACAGTGCCCTCGCGGCGCATCTGGTCTAGCCGCCGCTCGAGGTGTTGTTTCTCCATCTTGAACTCGGGAATGCCGTAGCGCAGTAGCCCTCCAGGCTTGTCGGCCCGCTCGTAGACCGCGACGGTGTGGCCGGCTCGAGTCAGTTGCTGGGCTGTGGCCAAACCTGCCGGCCCCGAGCCCACCACAGCGATCGTCTTACCGGTGAGCCATTCGGGAGGCGCAGGGCGAACCGCTCCTGACTCCCAGGCTCGATCAATGATCGAGACTTCGACGTTCTTGATAGTCACAGGGTCTTGGTTAATCCCCAAGACACACGCGGTCTCACAGGGCGCCGGGCACAGCCGCCCGGTGAACTCGGGGAAGTTGTTGGTGGCATGCAAGCGCTCGATCGCACCATCCCAGTCACCGCGCCACACCAGGTCATTCCACTCAGGAATGATGTTTCCTAGCGGGCAGCCTTGATGGCAAAAGGGAATCCCGCAATCCATGCACCGGCTGGCCTGGGTCTTGATGATCGGCAACAGTGCGCGGCCAATGCCGTCGGGATAGACCTCATTCCAGTCCCCCACTCGCTCAGGCACCGGGCGACGCCCAGCCACCTCGCGAGTGTGGTTCATAAAGCCCTTTGGATCAGCCATGGAGTGCCTCCATCATCGCGTTGGCGATCGATGCCTCATCGAGCCCCGCTGCCTGAGCTTTGGCCTTGGCGTTCATGACCAATCGATAGTCACGCGGGATGACATTCGTGAAGCGACGTACGTTGTTGTCCCAATCGGCCAGCAACTCTGCAGCCACGTCGGAGCCGGTCTCCTCGTGATGGCGCACCACGAGCGCGTGCAGTTCCTCTGAGGTCTCGACCGGATCGAGGTCAACCAGTTCGGGATTGACCAATGCGGGGTCAAGATCGAGAACATAAGCCACGCCGCCGGACATGCCGGCCGCGAAGTTGCGTCCGGTCGGTCCCAAGATGACCACGACCCCACCAGTCATGTACTCACAACCATGGTCGCCAACGCCCTCGACGACTGCCGAAGCCCCGGAGTTGCGCACACAGAACCGCTCCCCCACTTGGCCTCGCAAGAAGATCGATCCTGAGGTGGCGCCGTAGCCGATCACGTTGCCGGCGATGATTTGCTCACGCGGCTCGAACCTCGCCTCCCGCGGAGGGCGTACGACGATGACACCGCCAGAGAGTCCCTTGCCGACGTAATCATTGCCATCACCTTCGAGTCGCAAGGTCACTCCTGCGGGCACAAAGGCACCGAAGGACTGACCGGCCGAACCGGTGAAGGTGATGTCGATGGTGCCCTCAGGCAGTCCTTCGCCTCGATAGCGTTTGGTCACTTCGTGCCCAAGCATGGTGCCCACGGTTCGGTTGACGTTGCGGACGCTGACCTGAGCCCGCACTGGTTCGCCACTGATGAGCGCCGGTTGCGCGATCTTGATCAGTTCGTTGTCGAGTGCCTTATCGAGACCATGGTCTTGGGTCTTGGAGCAATAGGTCGTGTGGTCGGCGAACTGAGCCTCCACCTGCGGTTTGTGGAAGATTGCCGAGATGTCTAACCCGGAGGCTTTCCAGTGGTTCACGGCAGTGGCGGCATCAAGGACCTCAACCTGGCCCACAGCCTCTTGGATGGACCTGAAGCCGAGTTCGGCCAACAGTTCGCGCACCTCTT
>CALMMO010000083.1 GCA_937868455.1 uncultured Marmoricola sp. | reverse complement strand
ATGGCGCGCAATGAATTTCGCGCACTGCACAAACATGCCGCCCGAGCCGCAGGCCGGGTCGAGCACCCGGCCATGGAAGGGCTGCAGGATCTCCACGATGAGCCGGACGATGGAGTACGGCGTGAAGAACTCACCACCGCCCTTGCCCTCCTGAGCGGCGAAGTTCGACAAGAAGTCCTCATAGATCAGCCCGAACGCGTCACCACCCAACATCTGGGGCAACGGGGCAAAGAGCCGAAGCAGTTCGATCAGGGTGGCCCGGTCGAGTCGTGAATAGCCGCGAGGCAGCACATCCTTCAACTCAGGGTTATAGGTCTCGATGCCTTTGATGGCTTCATCAACCGCTTTGCCTAAGTCCTCGCCTTCGGGCAAGTCGACCAAGTACGACAGACGGGAGGCCTCGGGGATGTAGAGCACCGACTTGGCTTTGTAGTCAGCAGGCGACGACGGGTTGCGTGTACTGGCCTTCGCCTCGATTTCAGGGCTGACCTCATCGAAACGATTCTCGGCGTACGCCAGAAACACCAGCCCCAAAATCGCGGCGCGAAACTGCCCCACCGAGAGCGAAGAGTTTGCGCGGCGCTTGTCTGCTGCGGTCCACAGCGTTGCCCGCACCTGAGCCAGGTCAGTTGCTTTCACGGTCGCAAGACTATGGCTGAGAAACGTTGCTGGGTGGGTTGGAGGCCAAGAAGATCAAAATCACCCTCAACTGCGCAGGTGCGACGGGCCCCACCCTTGCCTAGAACCAGAGACGAAAGCCGTGACGGGGGAAGGAAAGGAGAAACGCCCAAGCCGAACCCCAAACAACAGTCAATGACGAACTATCCGGGCTTCACGATCTCAAGATGCCCAATCCCTGCAACGCGACCTCCAGGCGCAGCCGGCCAGCGGGGTCCTCAAGTGGCCGGTCCAGCAGCTTTTCGATGTGCTCCAGTCTGTAATACAGAGTCCGGCGCTCGATATGGAGCGCTCGTGCGGTCGCTGACTTCGAGCAGGCGTGATGCAAATAGGCGACCAGAGTGGGAATCAGGGGTCGGGAGTGAGTGGCGTCGTACTCAAGGAGCGGGCCGAGCTCGGACTCGACGAAGTGGGACAACTCAGGGCCATCACCCAGATGCCCCAACAACCTGCGCAGCCCGAGGTCCTCAGCGTGCTGAATGCCAACGCCATGGGCGGCCGCATCGGTCGCCTCGGTCAGCGCACGCTTGAGATGTTCGGCAGAGGTGGGTCGGCTTAGTCCGATGCCGAGGGTGAGGTCGGGTTCTTGGTCGGCAAGGTGGTCAGCTATGCCGCCCAGCACCGAGCGCGGAGCCTGAGATTGGGCCAGCGCGGCGATGCCCAAACACAGGTCTCCCACGACCGCGGTGACAGCCTGGGTGCCGGAGTCGGCCAACGCGGTTCGCACTCGGGCCAACAACCGCTCCGCCGTGCGTCGCCGAGTTCGGGTGTCGCGAAATGCCCCGAGGCGATCGCGCAGATCGTGGCACTCGACAGCGAAACCAACCAGGACCGGACGATCCAGGTCAGCACCCAATGATCTGAACCTTGCCAATACCTCTCGTCCGGAGGGCCCGCGACCTAGCCAGACGTCAGCGAGCACCTCGGCTCGCGCAGCATCAGCAAGGCCGCCGGCCTCGCGCTGGGTCACCAACCACAACCCGATCGCGGAGGCCGCGCGATCGACGGCGATGCGGTCGACCTCATCTGGGTCTCGGTTGACGGCGAGCACGTGCAGGCGCCCCCAGTCCTCGTCACGAATCCGCACCGACTGCCACAAGCAGGAGGAGTCGTGGTCGGTCGATCTTGAGTGAGACTCCCACCTGGTCACGAGATCCTGATTCGACACTGAAGCCCTTGCGTGGCCCACCAACTGGTGGGCGGAGTCCTCGAACATCACCGGGTTATCGACGATCTCCGCCAGCGTCGTCAAAATCTCGCGCAGTGGGGCCCCGCGCAGCAGGAGGCCGGTGAAGCGCTGGCCGATGTCCTCAATGCGAGCCAGCACCTCTGCAGTACGCCGACGCTCGGTCACGTCAAACATCAGCCCCTGCACCAGGGTGGGTGCTCCGGTTTCATCGCGAATGATCGTGACTCGGTCGTGCAACCAGATGACCTGTCCGTCGGGGCGGATGAAGCGGTACTCATCGACTCCGACATCTTCACGGCTGCGAAGGAACCGCGTGTAGTTCTGACTCATCGCTTCGAGGTCATCTGGGTGGACGCACGCTGTCCACGACTCGTCAAACCAGCCCGAGGCAGGCAGCCCCAAAATCTCCTCCGTTTGCGGGCTCACATAGAGAGTCTCAGCGTTCTCGCCCGGCCCGTTGATATAGATCACGGCCGGGATCTGCTCGACCAGGGCTTGGTACATCTGACGCAACTGCTGCGGGTCTCGACGTACGAATGACGGCTCACTCATTCGCCCATTGCACACTCTGTGCAGTCGATCCGACAAGACCTGCATGGTTTGGGTATCCCCCGGCGGAGCGACACTTCCTAGGTTTGGGACCGTGCAGCCACTCTTGCTTGGACCTCAGCGCGTTTCAGTGAGATGCACGCCCTCGTCGGCCTTGGACCAGCCCGCCGATCTATGCGTCATCGGTGTGAGCCCCCAAGCTTTGGACAATCCCGGCTCGGGCCTCGCGGCCGCCTATGCGGCCTATCGGGTGGTGGGCCACCGTGGTGAGCGCGGCCAGAACTTGGTGGTGACCCGTCGCCCCGAAGATTCCTTTGCCGCCGCCCAACTGATGCTCGTGGGCACCGGCGATCAGGTTGACCCTGAGTGGTGCGCCGCCGTCGCGACGAAGGTGGGTCACACCTGGCCTACCGGAGAAATCTGCACCGACTTGCATGCCAACGCGCTCGACCCGACCATCGCCGCACAGGCCTTCGTGGAGGCACTTGCCCAGGCCAGCTACCGGTTCGACAGGTACAAGAGCAAGCGCATGAGTGGCCCGATGAGCGTGGTGTTGGCCGGTATTGAGTGCGACACGTTGGAGCCAGCCATTCAAGACGGCGCGGTGCTCGCGGACTGTCTGGACTGGGTGCGAGACCTCACCAACGCACCTGCCCGAGACATGACCCCCAGGCACCTTGCCGCCGCGGCGCTGGCGCTTGATGGCCGCAGTGTGAGCGTGTCGTCACACGGACGGACCTGGCTGGAAACGGAACGGTTTGCTGGGCTGCTGGCGGTCGGATCGGGTTCGGCCACTGCGCCCAAGTTGATCCAGGCGACGTACTGCGCGCCAGGTGCTCAGACGCGCCCACCGTTGGTCTTGGTTGGCAAGGGCATCACCTTCGATTCGGGTGGGCTTTCGATCAAGGGAGCCCAGGCGATGGCGGAGATGAAATCAGACATGGGCGGTGGCGCGGTTGCCTTGGGGGTCATCCGCGCCCTCGCCCATCTGGCTCCTGCAGACCTGCATGTCACTGCGTTGGTTCCAGCCGCAGAGAACATGCCTGGTCCCAAAGCCGTGCACCCAGGCGATGTGATCACCCACCGCAACGGAATCACCTCCGAGGTCGTCAACACCGACTGTGAGGGCCGACTGGCCATGGCTGATGTGGTGGCCTACGCCGCCGAGTTGGGGCCAGCGGCAATCCTCACGATTGCGACCTTGACCTATGCGACGATCGCCGCGCTCGGCACCGAGATCACCTCAGTGATGGGCGATTCAACGGTGGTTGGTCCCCTGATGAGAAGCGCAACTGATCGCCGCGAGCCACTGTGGGAGTTGCCCATGTGGTCGCCGTACAAAGCGCTGATGCGCTCTCACGTCGCCGACTTGCGTAACGAAGAGGTCGGTGAGGGCGCGGGCGCGATCGTGGGTGGGTTGTATTTGAAGGAGTTCGCCGGGAAGGCGCCCTTTGCGCACATCGACACCGGCGGCACCGCATTTCTTGAGGATCCACCAGCACCACACCAACCGGGCGCAACCGGAGCCATGCTCCGGACTCTCGTGCAATTCGCGCTGAATCAAGGGGAGACGAAATGAGTACTAAAGCACTACGAAACCTGATTGCTGCTGTGGCGGTGTTGCTGACGGTCACTGCCTGTGGTGGGGGCACGGGCGCCTCGGGAGACAAGGGTGGTGTGCTCCGCATCGGCACCTCCAACGGCATTGATTCCCTCAACCCGTTCGTGGGGATCAACCAGGATGACTTCGCGGTCTGGCTAGAGATCTACCCTTCGCTACTTCAGTACGACACCACCAAGCCAGGCATGCCCTACAAGGCATCACTCGCTGAGGCCTGGAAGTTCGCACCCGATCACAAAACATTGACCTTCACCCTGCGCAAGGGTGCCAAGTGGTCCGATGGCACCGCGCTGGATGCCAACTCCGCAGCTTGGTCGCTGGGCATCATGCACAAGTTCAAAGATGGTGCAGCCGCTAAGTGGGGCATCGACGAAAACATCGACACGATCACTGCCACTGATCCCCAGACCTTGGTGATCACCTTCACCAAGCCGACCGCGACCACCCTCTACGCACTGGGCAACACCCCAATCTTGCCTAAGCAGGTCTGGGAAAAGGCCGCCAGCGGCGATGGCAAGGGGCTCAAGACCTTTGTCAACGAGCCCAAGGGAGATCAGCCGATGGTCAGTGGCGGGCCGTTCATGCTGACCAAGTTCGTCAAGGACGACTTGGCGATGTTCAAGCCCAATCCCAACTGGTACGGCGCCAAACCGCGCATTGACGGCTGGGGACTGCAGACCTTCAAGAACAAAGATGCTTTGGTCACCGCTCTCAAGGCCAACGAAATCGACGCTGTCGGCGGGGTGCCGGTCACGGCTCTGAGCGCCTTAAAGTCGGCCGGAATCACCATTGATGAAGGCGAAGGGTTGGCAATGCGTGATCTGATCATCAACTCCAACCCTGACAAGCCCACGCACCGTGAGCTACTCAAGGCCGACGTACGCAAAGCAATGGAGATGGCGATCGATCGCAAGGCGATTGTGGAGACCGCCTGGCTTGGGAAGGCGACAGAAGGATCCACGATCATCGCTCCCGCTACGGCCAGCGATGGTCAGAAGTGGCACAACGATGCGATCAAGCCGTTGCCTTTCGACACCGCCCAAGCCAACGCACTGCTCGACCAGGCCGGTTACGCCAAAGGACCTGACGGAGTGCGCGTGGCTGACGGCCACAAGATGAGCTATGAGGTCATCTTCGCCGATGATGAGTCCGGCGAAGGCGATCGAGCCTTCCAGATCATCCAGAGCGGGTTCAAAGAGGTCGGCATCGCCCTCTCGCAAAAGAAGGTCGACTCCTCGGCTGCGTGGGACGCGGTCTATTGCGACGACAACTGTCAATACCGCGACTTCGACTTGGCCATGTGGGACTGGTTCCCCAGCGCTGACCCCGACTTCATGCTCGCGGCGATGACGTGCGCGTCGTGGGGCGACTGGAATGACACGGGCTACTGCAGCAAGGAATTCGATGCGCTTCAGGCGCAACAGAAAGACAGCATCGACCCAGCTGCTCGTAAGAAGATCATCGATCAGATGCAACAGATGGTCTATGACGCTCGGCCTTACATCATCTTGACCTATGACACCCGCCTTGATGCGTGGAGTCCTAAGTGGGACGGCTTCATCCCCAGCAGCCAGGGTTTCTTCAATAACTTCTCCACCCAAACGCTGGAGCAGGTGCACGTGAAGTGACCAGTTGGGGGTACATGCTCAAGAGGTTGGTCTTTGCGGTGGCGACCGTCTTTGTCGCCACCACACTGAACTTCTTCCTCTTCAGGGTCTTGCCAGGTGATGCCATTCGCAACCTGGCGCGGGTGCCCCATGCCTCACCTCAACTGCAAGCCGAGCTTCGAAAGCAGTTCGGGCTCGACAAGTCGCCCTGGGAGCAGTACCTGCTGTATCTGCGGCAGCTTGCGCACGGCAACCTCGGCATCTCGTTTGCCGATCAGAAACCCGTGATCGACAACGTGATGCAGGCGCTGGTCAACACCTTGCCAATGGTCCTGGTCGGCACGGTTCTTGCCATCGTCATTGGCATTGCGACCGGGGTGATTGCTGCCTGGTGGCGCGGGTCGTGGAAGGGCTCTCTGGGTACGTCGGCGGCGATCTTCTTCTACGCCGTACCAACACAGTGGTTGGCGCTGGTGCTTCTGATTGCCTTTGCTGGCGTCTTGCCCTCACACGGCATGAGCGATCCCTATCTCCTTGACGATTCGTGGACCGCGCACACCCTCGATGTGGGACGGCACATGCTGTTGCCCTCACTCACCCTCGCGCTCACGCTCTATGGCGAATATGCGCTGATCACGCGCTCGGCAATGCTGGAAACACTGGGTGAGGACTATGTGCTCACCGCAAGGGCCAAAGGGCTACGTCCCCGAGTGATCGTACGACGCCATGCGCTGCGCAACGCCATGTTGCCGGTCACCACCCTGATCGCGCTGTCGCTTGGCTATTTGGTGGCCGGCGCCATCTTGATTGAGACCGTCTTCTCGTGGCCCGGCATCGGTTTCGCGGCATATCAGGCGGTGATTCAGCGTGACTACCCCATGCTGCAGGGCACCTTCTTGGTGCTCACGGTGTCGGTGATCTTCTTCAATCTGCTGGCTGATCTGCTCTATGCCTGGCTCGACCCAAGGATCAGCGAATGAGCACCTCAACTTCTGGCGGCGCCTCTTGGTTGGCGCGAGTCTTGTGGCGTTCGACCTCAGGTCGGATGGGCGTCATTCTGCTCGGGATATTCGTGGTGCTAGCCGTGTTCTCCCCGATCCTGCGTCCCTTCGGCCTTGATGAGCGGGTGGGTGGCGTTTACGACCCACCCTCGCTTGCTCACCCACTTGGGCTTGATGACGGTGGCATCGACATGCTCTCGCTGCTCATGGAAGGCGGTCGGATGTCGCTGACTGTGGGGTTTGCCGCCGCCCTCGTTGCGATGGTCATCGGCGGTGGCATTGGCATTGCCGCGGGCTACTTCGGCGGCTGGGTCGACACGATGTTGATGCGGATCACCGACTACTTCCTCGTGATTCCGTCCTTGCCACTCGCCATCGTGATCGCAGCGGTCTGGGGCCCAAGCCTGAGTCACCTGATCGTCGTGATCGCCTTGCTGCTGTGGACCTCGACCGCTCGACTCATTCGAGCCGAGGTTCGCTCGGTACGGGAGCGCGTTTACGTCGCCCGAGCGCGGGCATTGGGAGCCGGTCACGGCCGCATCATCTTGCGACACGTGCTGCCACAGATCGGCCCGCTGCTCGTGGCCAACACCGTGCTCTCGGTGGCTTCGGCAATCTTCGACGAGTCAGCGCTGGCGTTCTTGGGCCTTGGTGATCCGACCGCGATCACCTGGGGCAAGATCATCGAGTTGGCGTTCTTGCGTACTGCTGTCACCGCGGGTGCATGGTGGGCAGTGGTGCCTGCCGGATTGTGCGTCGCCTTGGTGATCGTGGCGTGTTTCTGGATCGGTCAGGCCGTTGAAGACGCCTTGAACCCCCGGCTCGCAGTTGCGCATCTTTCGCCTCGCACCTTCGCAGTGCGCACCATCACCGGCCGGGTGAGCCCGAGCGATCAGGGGGCGTCATGAGTTTGCTCCAGGTGCGTGACCTCAATGTTTGGTACTCCCTCGGCGAGGGCGGTGAGAACCACGCCGTACGAGACTTGTCGTTCAGTCTCGACCCTGGTCAGCGGCTCGGATTGGTGGGGGAGTCGGGCTGCGGCAAAACCACAGCGTTGCTGGCCTTGATGGCCCTATTGCCACCAACGGCGTCGGTCTCAGGCGAGGTGTTGTTCGAAGGCGAGAACTTGCTCAACGAAGACATCGCCCGGGGGCACCGTTGGCGAGACATCGCCTTGGTTTTCCAGGGGGCGATGAATGCGTTCAACCCAGTCAGGCGCATCGAAGACCAACTCGTCGAACCGATGCTGGTTCACAAGTCTCTGGCGGCCGACGCCGCGCGCGGCCGGGCCCGCGAACTGTTGGAAATGGTTGGGATCACTGCCAGCGCTGGACGTCGCTACCCTCACGAACTCAGTGGCGGCATGAGACAGCGAGCCATGTTGGCGATGGCGCTGGCTTGTGACCCCAAGATTCTGATCGCCGACGAGCCAACCACCGCGCTGGACTCGATGGTCCAGGCCCAGATCCTGCAACTGCTGAGCAAGCTCTCAGACGAACTTGGCTTGGCACTGCTCCTGGTGACGCACGATCTTCCCGTTGTTTCGCAGGTGTGCTCGCAGGCTGTGGTGATGTACGCCGGCGCCTTAGCGGAGTCTGGCCCAGTCGCTGATCTCTATCACCGCCCGCAGCACCCCTACACACGCTTGCTGTATGCAGCGACTCCAGACCTGCACGATGAGCGATCGGTGGTGTCGATCCCTGGGGTTCCCCCGCGCTTGGATCACCCGATCACTGGGTGTGCGTTCGCGCCACGCTGCGATGTTGCCCTGTCCAAGTGCACGACCTCGGCGCCGCCGACGGTCCAGATCGAGCCGGGTTGGACCTCGGCTTGCTGGCGCGCCGGAGGTGCGCAATGAATCAACCTGTTCTTGAGGTCACCGACCTTGTGACCGTCTTTGAGCCACGCGGCAGCCTGCTGCGAAAGGCGGGCGGGCCGGTGCGAGCTGTCGATGGCGTTTCCTTGCGGCTGGCCCGAGGAGAAATGCTGGCGCTGGTTGGTGAGTCGGGCTGCGGGAAAACCTCCACCGTGCAAACGATCATGCGGATGGTCTCGGCATCATCTGGCAGCGTCGTACTCGATGGCGAAGACATCACCGCGGCCACTCATCGCCGGATGCGCCCACTGCGTCGCCGTCTGCAGATCGTCTACCAAGATCCCTATGAGGCGCTTGACCCCAGATTTCGGGTGCGGCAAACCCTCGAAGAGCCCTTGCTCATCCACACCAAGATGAGTCGCACGCAGCGCCAAGACGCGGTGATTGCCGCCCTCGAGACAGTGGGACTCACTCCGGCGGAGACCTTCTTGGAACGCTTTCCGCACGAACTCTCTGGAGGTCAACGTCAGCGGGTGGCCATCGCGGCCGCATTGATCCTGGAGCCCGACGTACTGATCGCAGACGAGCCGGTCTCGATGCTGGATGTGTCAGTGCGGGCCGGGATCTTGGATCTGCTCGATCGCCTTCGTCGTGAGCGAGGGCTGGCAATCTTGATGATCACTCACGACCTGGCAACCGCCGCGCGCTTCGCCGACCGGATCGCGGTGATGTACCTGGGCCGAATCGTTGAGGAGGGCATTGCGGCTGAGGTGGTCGGCACTCCACGTCATCCCTACACACAGGCATTGTTGTCGGTGGTCCCAGAGCGCGATCCGTTGCGAACCCGAGCACCCCTCCTGCTCGTCGGTGAGCCGCCAAACGCGGCCAACGTGCCCTCCGGTTGTCGTTTCCACCCGAGGTGCCCCATGGCTCAGGAGCAATGCGAAGCTGTCGATCCGGCACTGAGGCCGATCAGCGCCGATCACAGTGCGGCCTGCGTGTTGGTGGAGTGATGAAGCTGCACCTGGATTGGCTCGCCGCGCAGCGAGCGGAGTACGACGCTTCGATTGCGCACCTAGATCAGCTGCGCGCGACGCTGCTCGCGGAGGCCAGTGCAAGACCGGGCCTGGACACCAGCGAGGTCCCGGTGATGCATCGGGCACACGTGTATCAGTCCACAGATTTGGTGATCGAACGGTGGCCGCGAGAACTCGGGCGCTCCAGGCCTGAGCGCGGCCGTGAACTAGTGGCCGACTTGAACGAGCTTGATGCCCACACGGGGTACTTCGAAGTCACCGAGGTGGCCATCGACCCGCTTGAGAGATGGCTAGCGGTCGCAATCGATGACTCTGGCTCCGAAAGCCCGACAGTGCACCTGCTCGACCTCGGGACCGGCTCGTGGGTGAGCACGATTGAGGGGGCGTCGTACGGCGGGCTCGCATGGGGGCGTGACCGCCTCTATTACACAGTCGCCGATGCGACGTTTCGGCCTTGGCAAGTCTGGGCTCACCAAGCGGGCACCAATGCACCGCCCGTCTTGGTCCACGAGGAACCCCACCCCGCTGCCTTCCTCAATCTCAAGTCGTTGGCCGGTTGGGTGCTCATCGAGAGCCACACTCGCACCTCAAGTGGGGTGGTCGGCATCGCGCCCGGGAGTGAGTCCACCATCACGCTGGTGCCCAGAGTTGAGGGACGCCAGGCAACCGCCTGTCCCTGGGGTGCCGGATGGGCCGTGGTCTCAGATCACGAGCACGTCGAGTCGGCTCTCTATCAGGCCGACCAATTGCCTTCCCCGGCCGAGGAGTGGCAGGTGGTGTGCGCTGACCCCGGCCTGCGCATCTACACCGCAGAGCCTTCTCTGGCCGGGCTCATCGTCCATGCCAGGCGTGATGGCCACCAGGTGCTTGCGGTCTGGCCCGACGCTCATCCCAGCTATGAACTCTCCCCGACCAGCGCAGGCGCCATGCTCACTCACGTTCCCCAGCCGGGTAGCGATGAGGTGGTGGTCGTGGAGCAATCGCGGGTGCACAAGCCGCAGGTACGGGTGGTTCGCGGATGTGACGGCGTGGTGCTCGAGGTTGGTGTCGAGGACCCTGCC
>CALMMO010000082.1 GCA_937868455.1 uncultured Marmoricola sp. | reverse complement strand
AGCAAAGGCGTGTTCGACGCCTACACCACCTTGAACTTGCGCTACTCACAGTTGGCACCGCTGAGCATGTTCGAGGAAAAGAACACCGGGTCGAACCTGCCCGCTCAAATCGAGATGTACTCGATGCCTACCCCTGCCAGCGGGCCCGAATACAAGTTCTTGTTCATGGCCAAGGGGGGCGGCTCGGCGAACAAGTCGTTCCTCTTCCAAGAGACCAAGGCTGTGCTCAACCCGACTCGCATGGTGGAGTTCTTGGGCGAGAAGTTGCGTTCGCTTGGCACAGCCGCTTGCCCGCCGTACCACTTGGCGGTGGTGATTGGCGGCACCTCTGCGGAATATGCGCTCAAGACTGCGAAGTACGCCTCGGCTCACTACCTCGACGACCTGCCGACCTCAGGCGACATGAGTGGGCACGGCTTCCGTGACCTGGAGATGGAGCAAGAGGTCTTCAAGCTCACCCAAGACTTCGGCATTGGTGCGCAATTTGGTGGCAAGTACTTCTGCCACGACGTGCGCGTGATCCGACTCCCCCGCCACGGCGCCTCGTGCCCAGTGGCGATCGCGGTCTCGTGTTCGGCCGACCGACAGGCACTCGGCAAGATCACCGCTGATGGGGTCTTCTTGGAGCAGTTGGAGACTGACCCCGCACAGTTCATGCCTGCTGCCGGCGTCGCCGAAGACATCTCCTCTGGCGAGGTTGTCTCAATCGACTTGAACCAGCCGATGGCCGACATCTTGGCTGAGCTGCGCAAGCACCCCGTCAAGACCCGGCTCTCGTTGACCGGCCCACTCGTGGTCGCCCGCGACATCGCCCACGCGAAGATCAAGGAACGCCTCGACGCCGGTGAGGAGATGCCGCAGTACCTGCGCGACCACCCCGTCTACTACGCCGGCCCAGCCAAGACCCCCGAAGGCATGGCCTCAGGTTCGTTTGGCCCAACGACGGCCGGTCGGATGGATTCCTACGTCGAGCAGTTCCAAGCCGCTGGCGGTTCGATGGTGATGCTGGCCAAGGGCAACCGCTCCAAGCAGGTCACCGACGCGTGCCACGCTCACGGTGGCTTCTATCTCGGCTCCATCGGTGGCCCGGCCGCGCGGCTGGCCCAAGACTGCATCAAGTCGGTCTCGGTGGTGGAGTACGCCGAACTAGGCATGGAAGCGGTCTGGAAGATCGAGGTCGAAGACTTCCCAGCCTTCATCGTCGTTGACGACAAAGGCAACGACTTCTTCACCGACCCCTCCGGCACCGTCACAGTCGCTTTGACCGGGATCCGGGTGCGCTCGCAGGAGTAGATCGACGCCAGCTCAAAGAGTCGGGGCTTGCAGTTTGGTCTTGTCGGCAGCTGCGCCGCCTAGCGTCATACGTTGTCGTTGCTATATCGCTCGGATCGTATGACGTCCCTCTTGGGGATGCCGCGTCAGGATCGAGTCATTCCGCGAGATCACCAGAGGCCTGGGCGTTGCCGAGCAACATTGAGAGTACTCATTGAACTATTTGGGTACTCTTGGTCCTCACCCCCCAGTGTGGACGAGGACAATGAGATGAGACCCAGATTCGCGGTAGGCCTGAGTGCACTAGTCATAGCCTCGCTTCTGGCTGGCTGTTCCTCGGCCACGACCACCCGGACGGACAGCGTGAAACTTCCGCTGCAAGCGAATGCGAGCACGAACATCAGACATGCCCGCTATTGCGAGGTGCTGCCGATCTATCGAGACGGTGCTCACCTGGTGGCGGAGGTCTTCAACACCATCGGCCTGAACTCCTGTCCCCCTGATGAGTGGGCCAAGCTCGACGCCGACGAGCTGAAGGATGAGTTCGGCGCCGTATCGGTCAAGCTCAACGGCCCCCGGGCGTGGGTCATGGACGACATCCGCAGCGCCCGCAAACCGGGCAAACAGGCGACCTTCGGCGGCATACCGATGTTGCAGCAGGCCACGGTGCGCGTGAGTTGGTCCATGATCTTTCAGGGGGAGCCAACGCCTTACACAGAGCCACATTCGGTCAAACGCAAGACGACATTCGTCTATGAGGCCGGCAAGCCTGTGCATCAACTGCTGGCTCCCGATGGCTCGGTCTACGTGATGCAGACCTACGACCTCACCAACATCCCGGACCCAGAGTCGTTAGCCACTCTGAGCACGCGGCTCAAGCTGCCTTCGGGCTGGCAGTTCCGCACCATCGTTCCAAAGACGGATCTGCTGTTGAGC
>CALMMO010000081.1 GCA_937868455.1 uncultured Marmoricola sp. | reverse complement strand
GACGCTCCTGGTCGCTGAGCCGCACCCAGCGCCGCGCCTCGCCACCCTCGATGAAACCGAGCAGAACCCCAACATCTCCGCCCGGTGGCGAGACGTCGAAGGTCACCTTGACGGGGCCGACGTCACTTGCGGCCTGGCCGTTGAGTCCCGCTTCGCGCCAAAACGGTCGCTCGTAGGACGCAAACACTTTGCACACCGCACCGGCAGGCACCTTCTGGGTGAGTTGATCGCGCCAACTCGGCAGCACAGGGTCATAGTCGATGCGCCCAGCCAGGGTCGGGGGGATCGTGACGATCACGTCATCACCCGACACACTCGACCCATCTCGCAAAACCACCTCGACGGAGTCTGACGTGTGGCGGATCGTCCGCACGGGACTGCTCAGCCGCACATCGAGGCCCGCGGCGAGTTCCTCAGCAACCCGGATGGTGCCGCCAACAACCCGGTCTTGTTGGGCACCCTTGTCCACAGCCAACAAGGTCTCCAGATCGCCGTTTGCGTTGGCGTAGAAGAGGGCATGGAGCAGCGACATGTCCGCAGAGTCAGCCGAAAACACGGCCTCGCACGCGATCCGAAAATAGGCGCGGCCACTCGGGGTGCGCAGGTTGCGCCGAATCCATGACTCGAACGTTTGCCCGTCCCACACTTCAGCCTTCCCCGCCGCCCAAGGCTCATCGAGTGGCACCGTCTTGGCCATCCGAGCGAACCTGAGCAGACCCTGCCCAAGATCGGCCAGCGCGAAGGGACCCAGCTTGGGCACCGCCCCTTTTGAGGACTTCATTCGCGATTGTTTGCCCAGCAAATCGACCAGCAGTTGACCCTCGTCGTTATAGGTGCGGAAGGTCTCTAGACCAAGTTCGTCGACCAGTTCATACATGCGCGTGTGGCCCTCGCCCAGCCAGGTGCCACCGAGTTCAAGGGGATAGCCATCAATCGCTCCACCCTCCACGCGTCCGCCGATTCGCTCACGCGCTTCGAGTACGACGACGTCAGTGCCAGCCCTCCTCAACGACCGAGCCGCAGCCAGCCCTGAGAGTCCTGCCCCCACCACGATGACGCTCACGCCCACACTCCTGCCTGCTTGTCCCACTTGGCCCACAGCCTGCGCACCAAGGCTGGCCGCTGGTCGACGAGGGCCGTTGTTGCGAGCGACTCCTCCCACAGCGACGCCTGCTCCCAGGCCTGATCTGACTCTCCATTGACCCAGTCACGTTCGAGTTGGTCGCGTTGTGCGCGGGCGTCGTCGTACTCAGCAGGATTGGCCACCCACCTTCGGTGAGCTCTCTCGTGGCGCCACCACAAACTGCGCTCGTCGAACCGATTAGTGATGTCGACCGGCTCAGAGACTGGCAGCGGAGCGACTTCGAGCGGCTTGAAGATCGAGGTGCATGGCGCGCTCGTCGCTGTCACCCAATGCTTACCGGTGCTCGCATTGCCGACCCACGAGGCAGTGGATTGGGTGCTCGTGAGAAGACCACCCGGGTGGGCGCACGGCGCCGAGATTGCCCCGTTGGCTAGCGAATAGACCGGCTGGTCGCCGCCGTGGTTTCGCAGCGCAGCCATCAAGTCCAGTTCGTTGGTCGCCGCTTTGGCGCTCGTCTCGGTGCGACTTCGACGTACGGCGCATTGGGCAACCCGGCCACGCAATGGGTCGGCGTACTTCTGCGCGAACCCCGCGATTGTGAGCCCGTTGCTAATCGACCTGCTGTGGCGAACTTCCTCGGTGGCCCAGTGGCGACCGGCGGTTTCGAGTACGACGGCGCCCTCACGATCGGCGATCAAATAGGAGTTGTCGTAGGTGAAGCTGGGGTGCTCATAACTGCACGACCCACCTTGGCCGTGGGCCTCGAGCAACGACACGATGGTCTGGACGGCCTCATCCCGATTGGCAGCGCGCTCGAGCGCAAGCCGAAGCAAATCCATGCCCAACAAAGTGCCATCGCGCTTGCCGACCCCGCGGGTGAAAACCGCTTCGTTGCCGATAGTCACCCCATGCTCATTGGCGCCGATCTCCGCGCCCCACATCCACCACGGGCGAGAGATCAACACGGCGTAGCTTGGCGCGGGCTCGATCGCGGTGTGGGTCAGTTGTGTTTCCCCAGAGCCCGCGGGGTGAAACTCCACGATCTGGGCTTCGTTTGGGTCGCGGTCGGAGATTTTGGCAAACAGAACCCCGGCCTCGGTGATCGTGACGAGCGTGTCGCACAT
>CALMMO010000080.1 GCA_937868455.1 uncultured Marmoricola sp. | reverse complement strand
GCCCACTGGGACGAAGCCGGCAACCGGATCGAGGATTGAGTCACGCCACGTTATTGGTTTGCCAAGCTCGGTAGGTTAGACCCTTGTGACCACTGCGCCGACATCCCCATCTGAGCGAGTGGCCACAATCCGCGACGGGCTCAAAGTCATCGGTCACGGGATCGTGCGCGAACCCCGACTCTTTGCCGTCGCTGCTGGGGGTGCGTTGGTCTTTGGTGCCCTCACCGTTGTCGATGCCTGGGCGCTGGGCTGGGCCACCGACCACGCGCTGATCCCGGCCTTTCGCGACGGCACTATCGGAGCCGGTGTTCTGGTCGCAGTCGTTGCCATCTTTGTTGGCCTGGCACTAGTCCGAGCTGCCGGGGTGGTAGCCCGCCGGATGGGCGGGGGCATCATGGCCTTTCGGCTGCAGTCACGAGACCGCCGAGACGTGGTGAGCCAGTACCTTCGGCTGCCATTGGCCTGGCACCATCGGCACCCAACTGGCCAGTTGCTGTCCAATGCCAACGCCGACGTGGAGGCGATGTGGGCGCCGATCATGCCGCTGCCCATGGCCGTTGGCACGATCGCGATGATGGTGGTCGCCGTCGTACAGATGCTGCTCACAGATGTGGTGCTCGCACTCGTAGGCCTCATGGTCTTCCCGTTGGTCGTGCTAGCCAATGTGCTCTACCAAAGGTGGTCAGCGCCGGTCTTTACCCGCATCCAAGCCGTGCGTGCCGAGCTCAGCGAGATTGCCCACGAATCCTTTGATGGGGCCATGGTGGTCAAGACCTTGGGCCGCGAAGTTGAGGAAACCCAACGGTTCGGAGCGAAGGCTCAACACTTGCGTGACCTGGGCATCAAAGCAGGCCGGATGCGGGCCTTGTTTGAGCCAGTGCAAGAAGCGGTGCCAAACCTGACGGTGTTGGTGTTGCTCGCTGTGGGCGTGTGGCGAATTAGGCAGGGTCTCAGCGCTACGGGCGACCTTGTGACGGTGGCCTACTTGCTCACCATCATCGGCTTCCCATTGCGCTCCATCGGCTGGGTCGTAGGCGAAATCCCACGGAGTGTGGTGGGCGAACGCCGGGTGCGTGCAGTTCTCGAGGAGACCCAAACCCAGGAGTACGGCGACCAGGTGCTGCCTTCACTAACTGAGGGCGCCCGCGTGCAGATCAACCACCTCGACTACAGCTATGAGTCAGGCGCTCCCGTGTTGAGAGGCCTCGACTTCCACATCGAGCCAGGGCACACGATTGCCTTGGTCGGCTCAACTGCCAGTGGCAAGTCGACGCTGGCGACGTTGTTAATGCGGTTGGTTGATCCAGACCGCGGCGAGATTCGAGTCGACGGTGTGGACCTGCGCGATCTGCGAGCAGCCGAGTTGGCGCAACACGCGGCGTTGGTTCCACAAACCCCATTCCTTTTCGACGACACCGTGCGAGAAAACATCGCCCTAGGTGCCCCGGTGAGCGATGAGGAGATCTGGGCCGCCCTAGACGTGGCCCAAGCCACGGAGTTCGTAGGTGCCATTGGGCTCGCGGCGGCCTTAGGTGAGCGCGGAACCACAGTGTCGGGTGGTCAACGCCAACGACTCTC
>CALMMO010000079.1 GCA_937868455.1 uncultured Marmoricola sp. | reverse complement strand
GGCTCTGGCCTTGGTCTTCCAGTCACTGGCAAACAAGCGCCCCGACGTTGATGGCGGCGTTTACGGATACGCCCGCGAAGGGTTCGGTCCTTTCGTCGGTTTCACCTCCGCATGGGGTTACTGGCTCAGCGCCTGGATCGGCAACGTCGCCTACCTCGTGCTGCTCTTCTCAACCGCCAGCGTCTTCTTCCCAGCTTTCGAGGGCGGCAACTCGCTGCCCGCGATCATCGGCGCATCGGTGTTGGTGTGGTTGGTGCACTTCTTGGTGCTGCGCGGAGTCCGCGAAGCCGCCGGTGTGAACACCATCGTCACCATCGCCAAGGTCGTTCCGATCGTGTTGTTCGTGGTCGTTGCTGCCACCGCCTTCAAGGCTGGCGTCTTCACCGCTGATTTCTGGGGCGCCATGGTCAAGATCGATGACGCTGGTCTGGGCTCGAGCATGGACCAAATCAAGAACATGATGATGCTCACCGTCTGGGTGTTCATTGGCATCGAAGGTGCCGCAGTGTTCTCCTCGCGTGCGCGCAACCGCAGTGATGTTGGCAAGGCCACGGTGCTGTCGTTCGTCGGCGTGCTCGCCCTGCTCATGCTGGTCAACCTGTTGTCGTTCGGTGTGATGGCTCAAGCCAAACTCGCCGGCCTCGAGGCTCCTTCTATGGGTCACGTGCTTGCTGACATCGTCGGCCCTTGGGGTCTGAAGTTCGTCGCCCTCGGTCTCATCGTGTCGCTGCTCGGTGCCTTGCTGAGTTGGACGCTGTTGTGCGCCGAGATCCTCGACGTACCCTCGCGTGAAGGTGTGCTCCCCGCATTCTTGAGCCGCCAAAACGCTCACGGTGCACCCGCAGGCGCGCTGTGGATGACCAACCTCTGCATCCAGGCGCTGCTGGTTTACACCTACTTCGATGACAGCAAATACCTCGGCCTGGTCTACCTCGCCACGTCGCTGATCCTGCTGCCCTACCTCTGGTCGGCTCTGTTCCACCTCAAGGAGACCTTCAAGACCGGGCAGAGCCCGCAATTGGTCGACATCCTCGTGGGCGTCTTCGCCACCGTGTATGCCCTGTGGTTGGTGTACGCCGGCGGTCTGATCTACCTGCTCGTGACTGGCCTGGCCTACCTGATCGGCTTGCCGTTCTACCTCAAGGCTCGCGCCGAAAAAGGCCAGCCCATGCTCACCAAGGCTGACATGTTCATGGTTGGACTCTTGGTTGTGCTGGCGATCGGTGCCATCGTGAAGTTCCAGTCCGGCGCTCTGAGCCTCAACGGCTAAGACATGCACTGGCTGGGGTGGTCGGCCCCATCCCAGCCGGTGCCTTCACCAGCATCACTGGCAACACAGGCCTCAATAGTGGGTAAAAGTCACAAGTAAACCTGTGACTTTTACCAAAATCCCGCACCACCCGTCTCATCAAGACAAGGAACTCACCATGACTCAGGAACCTCCCCGCAGCAGCCGGGTAGGCGTGTGGTCTGAAGCTGGCAAGCTTCGCCGCGTGCTGGTCTGCTCTCCCGGACTCGCCCACCTTCGGTTGACCCCGGACACCTGCCACGAACTCCTCTTCGACGACGTGCTCTGGGTGAGCGCGGCTCGACGCAACCACTTCGACTTCGTCGCCAAGATGCGCGAGCGCGGCATCGAAGTGCTCGAACTCCTCGACATGGTCACCGACGTTGTCGAGATCCCCACGGCTCGGACGTGGATCTTGGACCGCAAGATCACCGAGGGCCAGGTCGGTCGCGGTTTGGTCAAGGAGTTGCGTGGCTGGCTCGACGAACTCCCCTCAGCCAAGCTCGCGGAGTTCCTCATCGGCGGGTTGTCGTACTTCGACGTGCCCTCGGAGTTTGGCGGATCGTTCCTCTCCGCGTTCCGCGATCACCTGGAAGCCCCAGGCTGGTTGATGCCGCCGCTGCCCAACACCCAGTTCATGCGCGACAACACCTCCTGGATCTTCGGCGGCGTCACGCTGAACCCGATGTATTGGCCGGCTCGTCGCCAAGAGACCTTGCTGACCACCGCGGTCTACAAGTTCCACCCCGACTTTGCCGATGAGCAGTTCCCGGTCTGGTGGGGCGACCCCGACCAGGACTACGGCCAGGCCACCCTCGAGGGTGGCGACGTGATGCCGGTTGGCAAGGGCGTCGTCGTGATCGGCATGGGGGAGCGGTCTTCGCAGCAAGCCATCACCGCAGTGGCCCGCGAGCTCTTCAAGGCCAACGCTGCTGAGCAGGTCATCATCGCCGGGTTGCCCAAGACCCGCGCCGCGATGCACCTCGACACGGTCTTCACCTTCCTCGACTACGACAAGGTGACCGCGTTTAGCCCAGTCGTTGACGGCATCGTGCCGTTCACGCTGCGTCCAGACGATGGCCCCAGCGGCATCGACATCCGCCACGAAGACGGTCATTTTGTCGACGTACTCAGCAAAGCCGTAGGCGTCGACTACAAGGTCATCACCACCGGCGGTGACCGCTTCGGCCGCGAACGCGAGCAATGGGACGACGGCAACAACGTCGTCGCGCTCGAACCAGGCGTGGTCGTGGGCTACGACCGCAACACCGCCACCAACACCTTGCTGCGCAAAGCCGGCGTCGAAGTGATCACGATCAGCTCATCTGAGCTTGGTCGCGGTCGTGGCGGAGGCCGCTGCATGACCTGCCCGATCCTGCGTGACCCGCTCTACTAACCAACCAACAATCCAGAAAGCGACAAGACAATGGCCTTCAACAATCACAACCGCTCAGTCCTCAGCTTGGTGCACCACTCCGAGCGCGACCTGCTCTATTTGCTCGACCTCTCCCGCGACCTCAAGCGCGCGAAGTACGCCGGCACCGACCAGCAGCGCCTCAAGGGCAAGAACATTGCTCTGATCTTCGAGAAGACCTCCACCCGCACCCGGTGTGCGTTCGAGGTCGCGGCGTACGACGAAGGCGCCAACGTCACCTACATCGACCCCAGCTCCAGCCAAATCGGCCACAAGGAGTCAATGAAGGACACCGCTCGCGTGCTCGGTCGGATGTACGACGCAATTGAGTACCGCGGCTCCTCACAGGAGAACGTCGAGGTGCTTGAGGAGTTCTCCGGCGTTCCGGTTTACAACGGTCTCACCGACGACTTCCACCCCACTCAGATGCTGGCTGACCTGCTCACCATGCGCGAGCACTGCCACAAGCCGTTGCACCAGATTTCGTTCGCCTTCGTCGGCGATGGTCGCAACAACGTGGCCAACTCGCTGCTGCTGGTCGGCTCGAAGCTCGGCATGGACGTGCGCATCGGCGCACCGAAGTCACTGTGGCCCGCGGCCGAACTCGTCGAGATGTGCGAAGGCTTCGCCAAGGAGTCGGGTGCGACCATCACCATCACCGATGACGCGAAAGCGGCCGTCAAGGGCGTCGACTTCGTCCACACCGACGTGTGGGTGTCGATGGGTGAGCCGATCGAGTCATGGGCCGAGCGCATCGATGCGCTGCTGCCCTTCCAGGTCAACCCCGAGTTGATGGCCTCAGTTGGCAACCCGCGCGTGAAGTTCATGCACTGCTTGCCGGCTTTCCACAACTCCGAGACCAAGGTCGGCGCGCAGGTTGCTGCGCAGTACCCCATCTTGTCCAACGGCATTGAGGTCACCGAGGACGTGTTTGAGTCCCCAGCCAACATCGCCTTCGAGCAGGCCGAAAACCGGATGCACACCATCAAGGCGGTCCTCGTGGCCAGCCTCACGTGATCGGAGAGATGACATGCGAATTGTGATTGCTCTGGGCGGCAACGCCCTGCTGCGTCGTGGTCAGCCCATGACGGTTGATAACCAGCGCGAAAACGTCGCAACGGCGTGCGCGAAGATCGCTGAAGTGGTGCCTGGCAACGAGGTTGTCGTCGCTCACGGCAACGGTCCCCAGGTGGGCCTGTTGGCGCTGCAGCAGGCGGCGTACGACGCAGTCGCGCCGTACCCCCTTGACGTGCTCGGTGCCGAAACCGAGGCGATGATCGGCTACTTGATCGAGCAGGAACTGGGCAACCTGTTGCCCTTTGAGCAGCCCTTGGCGACCCTGCTTACTCAGATTGAGGTCGACCGCAAAGACCCGGCGTTTGCCAAGCCAACCAAGCCGATCGGCCCGGTCTATGACCGCGACGTGGCCGAGAAGTTGGCGGCGGAGAACGACTGGACCATCGCTCCTGATGGTGACAAGTGGCGTCGTGTCGTGGCATCGCCGGAGCCGAAGCGGATCTTCGAGATTCGCCCGATCCGCCAACTCCTCGACGCAGGCACCGTGGTGATCTGCGCCGGCGGTGGCGGCATCCCCACGATGTACGACGAAGACGACGCTGGCCAGCCTCGCCGCCTCCACGGCGTCGAAGCAGTCATCGACAAAGACCTGGCCAGCGCCTTGCTGGCTGAGGAACTTGGTGCTGACCTGCTCGTGATCGCCACCGACGTCGATGGGGTCTATGAAGGCTGGGGCACCCCCGACCAGCACCGCATCGAGTCGGCTTCAGCAGCCGACATCGACGGGTCTGCCTATGCAGCCGGTTCGATGGGTCCGAAGGTGTCCGCAGCGGCACGCTTCGCCGCACGCACCGGGAAGGAAGCCGTCATCGGCTCGCTGGACCAGATCGCCGACATCGTCGCCGGCAAGGCCGCAGGTACCCGAATCGGAGCGTAATGCGAAGTGTGTGGGGGCGCACCGCCCCCACACACTTGGATCGGCGACGTCCAGGGACGGGCCACGCGACGCGTGGCCGGGCATACGCTGTCGTCATGGATCGCAAACGCACCGTCACTGTCATCGTCGGTTCAATGATCGTGTCTCTTGGCGTGATCGGTTTGCTGCTGTTTATTGGAGCCGGTCAGGTGCCGGTGCCACCAGCGATCTTCCTCATCACCGGTGCGGCCTGGTTCGTCAAAGGCGCCGCCACCCCCGGGTCTCCGGTCGTGCGTCGGGCAAGAGTGGTGGCCCTTATCGGCAGTGGGCTGATCGTCCTCGTGCTCATAGCCACGTTGCTCGACTATTGGACACACGGTTGGTCATGACGTGCTTAGCCCATCAGTGACGCAACGGTTATTAGTCGAATCGCGAAGCCGCCTACGGCGCAGCGTCACTGACCGTGTGGGGAGCTGTCGTCTGTGGAACCAATGAACTCCACCATCTGCTCGAAGGCACGCTTTGCTTCGGGGATGGGTAGGAGCGGGTAGACGTGCATGAGGCCGGGTTCCTCGACGTACGTGTAATCCCAGCCCGCACGTGCTGCCTGGTCACGCATGAGTCGGTTTTCGGGGCACAAGATGTCGCGGGTGCCTTGGAAGGCCAAGGTGCGGGGCAGGTTGGCGAGAGATCCGTGGAGTGGGGAGACTTCCCAGCGACTGGTGTGGCTGAGGTCTCCTGCCCACCACTGCCCATAGACGCGGGCGCGGTCTAGGCGCAGCCAGGGGTCCCATTCAGCGGCTTCCTCGATGCCCGGGGCTGAGCATGAGACGTCGAGCCAAGGCGAGATGAGAACCATCGACTCAAGGGGATGGGGGCCCGCCCCATCAAGGGGCGTCGCAAGTGACATGGCAAGTGAGAGTGCATATCCACCGCCTGCCGAATCGCCGGCCAACACCACGGGACCTTCGGCGGCCAGGTCTCTCAAGAGTGCGCTCATCTGAGGATGCGATGAGGTCCAGGGGAAGTCGGGGGCGAGGGGATAGTCGGGGAAGATGACGCGCAGGTTGCAGCGGGCGGCGAGGCGGCGTACTAACGAAAAGTGCTGTGCGGCGGCGTTGCCGTTGTAAGACCCCCCATGCACGTAGAACAGCGTGCGGTCTCCCGAACCGTGGGTCAGCACGGGCACGCCACCCTTGGCTGCCCAAGTGAAGTCGGCGGGCACCTTGAGCGGGCGTCGTTTCGACGCGAACCTGCGACGCTCCCCCTCGGGGTCAACGATCGGTTTGGCGCGCATGACGTGGCGCGCATAGGGGACCAGCAACTGATGGGCGAGTGAAGGCACCTGCGTAGGATGGCCCCGAACGACAGGGGAGCGCCACTGCGGTGGCGCTGAGAGTGCGCAAGCAGACCCTCGAACCTGCTCCGGTTAGCACCGGCGAAGGAAGTCGAGCTCACCCCTCCCTACACATCGGGAGATGACATGACCATCGCGTCAACCGCTCGGATCGCAAGTCTGAGCCTGGCGCTGCTGGCAACCGCCGGCTGCGCCTTTTCAAGTACGACGACCAACCCCTCCACCACCATCGTCGTGGCCACCCACAGCAGTTGGGCCATGGACAAAGCGGTGATGGCTCAGTTTGAGAAGGAGTCGGGATACACCGTCAAGATCCGCCCACAAGGCGACGCGGGCGAACTCACCAACAAACTGGTGCTCACCAAGGATGCTCCGATCGCCGATGTCGCCTACGGAGTCGACAACACGTTCGCGAGCCGCGCGATCGATGCGGGGGTGTTCGCCAAGGCTGCTGACCCGGATGCTTTGGACGGCGCGCTCACCCTGATCGACTTGGGGGATGTGTGCGTGAACATCGACGACACGTGGTTTGCGAAGAAGAAGATCGCGCCGCCGCGCACGTTCGCTGACTTGACCAAGCCCCGATACAAGGACCTGCTGGTCACCCCGGGGGCCGACACGTCGAGCACGGGCATGGCGTTCATGCTGGGCACGGTGGCGAAATATGGTGAGGGTTGGCCGACGTACTGGAAGAAGCTGAAGGCCAACGGCGTCAAGGTCGTCGCGGGTTGGGAAGACGCCTACACCGTCGACTTCACCGCAGGCGGCGGCAACGGCACTCGCCCGATCGTGGTCTCTTACGCATCCTCCCCGCCGTTCACCGTGCCCGAGGGTGGCTCTAAGCCGACCACGAGTGCACTGCTCGACACCTGCTTTAGGCAGACGGAGTACGCCGGCGTGCTGGCCGGTGCGGCCAACCCCAAGGGCGGGGCGGCGTTCGTGAAGTTCATGACGCGGAAGGCATTCCAGGCGGCCTTGCCAGAGAACATGTATGTCTTCCCTGCAGACGCAACGGTGCCGCTGCCGACCGAGTGGGCTAAGTGGGCTCCGCTTCCCGCAAAGCCGCTGAGCCTTCCGCTGGATGACATCAGCGCCAACCGTGACTCCTGGCTCAAGACGTGGCGAGACATCGTTACCTCCTAGCGGTTGTGCCGCTGGCCTTCCTCGGGTTGTTCTTCATCTACCCGGTGGTGGGCATGCTGGCCCGCGGCTTTGTGGTCGAGGGCCACTTCAGCCCGGGCGCGGTGTTGGAAGTCTTGGGTCGAGGTCGCACCCATCAGGTGTTGTGGTTCACGCTGTGGTCCTCGGGCGTGGCCACGCTGGGTGCGGTCGTGCTGGGAGTGTCGATCGCCTATGCCCTGCACGCGCTGGATTTCCGGGGCCGTGGGCTGCTTCAGGTGGCCATCGTGGTGCCGTTCGTGTTGCCGACGGTTGTTGTGGGAGTGGCGTTCCGCCAACTCTTCGCAGCCGGTGGATGGCTTGAGGGACTAGGGCTGGATGGCTCGTCGGGGGCGATCATCGCGGCCTTGGTGTTCTTCAACCTCAGCGTCGTCGTGCGCACCGTGGGAGCGATGTGGGGGAGTTTGGACGTACGCCGCGAACAAGCGGCTCTCGTGCTCGGGGCAACCCCAGCGCAGGTGTTTCGCACGGTGACGCTGCCTGCCTTGAGGCCGGCCATCCTGGCCGCTGGCAGCGTCGTGTTCCTGTTTTGCGCTACCGCATTCGGGGTCGTGCTCACCTTGGGCGGACTCAAACAGGCCAACATCGAAACCGAGATCTGGCTGCTCACCGCGCACCAACTCGACTTAACTGCGGCTGCCGCATTGAGCGTGCTGCAGGTGCTCGTGATCGTGGGCTTGTTAGTGGCAACCAAGTCCCTGGAGCGGCGATCTTCTGGTGGCACTGGGCGAAGGGTGTTGGTGAAGCCCAGTCGTGCCCACGTGCCGGTGTTGATCTGGACCGGCATCGTCGTACTCCTTTTGGCGCTGCCGATGGTGTCGTTGCTGGTGCGTTCGCTGCAGTACGACGCCCACTGGTCGCTGCACAACTACGCCGCCTTGGCAGGCCACGACGAACCCTCCGCACTGCAGGCGTTGTCGAACTCCTTGCAGATCGCCTCCGTCGCGGCACTGATCGCGCTCGTGCTGGGGGTCTTAGTGGCCTGGCTGATCAGCGGCTCCGCAGGGCTGGCCACCCGGGCCTTTGAGGGAGCGTTCATGTTGCCTCTGGGAGTCTCGGCGGTCACAGTCGGCTTCGGATTCCTGATCACGTTGGGGCGCCCCCCACTGACGTTGTTGTCGTGGCCCTGGCTCGTGCCCATCGCACAGGCCACGGTGGCGCTGCCACTCGTGGTGCGCACGGTGGCGCCCATGCTCAAGTCGATCGACGATCGACAGCGCCAAGTCGCTGCCTCCCTCGGGGCCTCCCCGTGGCGAGTCGCGCTCACCGTGGACCTGCCGTTGATCTGGCGCTCCCTCCTGGCTGCAGCGGGGTTTGCCTTCGCAGTGTCGTTGGGGGAGTTCGGTGCGACGAGCTTCTTGGCTCGCGAAGAAGTACCCACCTTGCCGGTCATGATCTACCGACTCATCGGCCACCCAGGTCAGGCCAACGCGGGCACCGCCATGGCTGCTTCAGTCGTGTTGGCCGCGTTGACGGCGCTGGTGATGCTCATGGTCGATCGCCTGCGCGTGCGCAGCGTGGGAGCCTTCTGACATGGCGCTCACCAGCGGCCTTCAGGTCGATCAAGTAACTGTGCGTTTCGGCTCGCACATCGCCGTTGACGATGTTTCGCTGACGTTGGGTGCTGGGCAAGTCTTGGCAGTGCTTGGGCCTTCGGGGTGTGGCAAGTCCACGCTCTTGCGTGCGGTTGCCGGGCTCGAACGGCCCTCGGCTGGTCGCATCTTCTTTGACGGAGAGGATCTGGCTGGCATCGCCGTACACAAGCGCGGGTTCGCGCTGATGTTTCAAGACGGTCAGCTTTTCGATCACCTCAGCGTGGCTGGCAACGTCGAATACGCGCTGCGAGTGAGGGGTCAACGTTCGCCCAAGCGCGTCGCGGAGTTGCTGGAGTTGGTGGGGCTAGCGGGCTATTCCGACCGGTCGCCGACCACTCTTTCCGGGGGCGAGCGGCAACGGGTTGCGCTGGCTCGGGCCTTGGCGGCAAGCCCTCGGCTGCTCTTGCTCGACGAGCCGCTGAGTGCTTTGGACCCCACGCTTCGGGAGCGGCTGGCTCACGACCTGCGCGAGATCTTGGTCGCCACCGGCACAACCGCGGTGATGGTGACTCACGACCATGAAGAGGCTTTCGCGGTGGCTGACGCCATGGCCTTAATGCGATCGGGGCGACTGGTGCAATCCGGTGGGCTCAACGAGGTGTGGGCCGCACCGGTCGATGAGGAAGCGGCCCTGTTCCTGGGCTACTCCTCAGTGGTTGATGGCTCGGTCCTGGGGGAGGCTCCCGGGCCGATGGCCTTGCGTCGTTCGGCCTTGGTCGTCAGCGCCGACGGTGCCCTGTCTGGTGTGGTCACGTCGGTGCGAGGAACTCCTGAGCTCACCCGACTCGAGGTGGAGGTTCGCGGCGTCGGCGTGGTCTCCGCAGTGGCCGCTGCGAGCGTCGGCGTACTAGCTGGGCAAGAGGTGCGCCTCACACTCGATCGCACCCGTACGGCGCGAGTGGGCGCGGTCTCCTAGACTGGGCAAATGATGCGGCGCGCCTACACCCTGATGGTGGGCAATGCGCTTTTGATGGGTGCGCTGGCCTTCCTAACGAGTCGCCACCTTGGGCTGCCGTTGCGTGACCCCGAGGGTTTCCTCGGCCCCGCCTGGGTTCGCTTGCCGCTGCTGTGTTTGGGCGCCTTCATCGCTGACATCGTGCCGCGCACGATCTGGCACACCCGCGCCAAACCCAAACTGTTCAAGGCCGAAGCCAAGCGACTCATCGATGAGCACTGGACCCGCGAACGCATCCAACTTGTCGTTGTCGGTGTGGTCTGCTTCTACATCACCTATGTGTCGTACCGAAACCTGAAAAACTTCGTGCCGTTCGTGCACTCCAACGGGCCCGGCAAGCCGGTCACATACGACTACCAACTGCACGCTTTCGACAAGTTCTTGATGTTTGGCCACGACCCGGCGTTGCTCCTGCACGACCTGCTCGGGCTTGGGGTTTCGGCACAGTTCCTCTCGGCGGTCTATCTGGTGTTCTTGCCGATGGTGCCCATCTCGGTGACCGCCTGGGCGGTGTGGTCGCGCAACATCAGCTTCGGCTACTGGTTCGTCACAGCCCAATGCCTAGCCTGGAGTTTGGGTACGGCGAGCTACTACATGATCCCCACGCTCGGCCCCAACTTCGCCTTCGTGTGGATCTACAAAGACCTCACTGACACCGGAGTCTCGGCGCTGCAAGATGCCCTGTTCTACGGGCGCAATGACGTGGTGTGGGACCCCTTCAGCGACGGCGTGCAATCCGTGGCCGGGTTCGCCTCGCTGCACGTCGGCATCACCCTAGTTTTCGCGCTTGTCGCGCAATACACCGTGCGGCACGCATGGATCCGCTGGACCCTATGGGCCTACTTCGCCATCACCGTCGTAGCCACTGTGTACTTCGGCTGGCACTACATCGCCGACGACATCGCGGGTGCTGTGATCGCGTGGCTGTCGTTCTACCTCGGTGCCCTAGCGACCGGGCAGAAGTTTGATCGTCACGGGCGCAGTTCGCACCCCACCACCACCACCGACGAAGTCCCAGTCGACTCCCAAAATTGATTTTTTGGGGGTGTC
>CALMMO010000078.1 GCA_937868455.1 uncultured Marmoricola sp. | reverse complement strand
TGGGCACCAACTCCACGGCACACTCAGTCGAACTCACCCACCAAGCTGCCCGGGTCGGGGTTGATGGGGTGTTGCTGGTCACGCCGTACTACAACAGGCCTGGGCCTGCCGGGGTGTTGCATCACTTCACGACCGTGGCGGCGGCCAGTGACCTCCCGGTCATGTTGTACGACGTCCCAGGTCGCACCGGTCAGGCCATCGCGATGGAGACCTATGAAGCCGCGATGGCGATCGACACGGTGACCAGTGTCAAACATGCCACCGGCGATCCCACGGCCACCGTCCAACTTCGCCAACTCGGTTATGACGTTTACTCAGGCGATGACTCACTCATCTTGGGCTACCTAGCTCACGGTGCCTGCGGACTCATTTCCGTGGTGGGCCACGCAGCTGGTCGCCAACTCTCGACCCTGATCTCGACGTTCCTCTCTGGGGATCATGAGTCGGCTTTGCAGGAATACATTGGCTTGAAGCCGGCCTTCGATGCGGTCATGGGTGTCACCAACTACGGAGCCACCACCGCAAAGGCCAGTTTGCAGTTGCTAGGAGTGCTCGATAACCGGTTCGTTCGTGGACCGCTCGTGCCTCTCACAGACGACGAAGTCGCGGCGCTTAAGTCGGGACTCGAAAGTGCAGGACTTCTTTGAGTCATCCCCACCCCGAACTCGAACCAGTTGGACCCTTAGCCCCCGGATCGCTGCGAGTCATCCCGTTGGGTGGGCTCGGTGAGATCGGTCGCAACATGACCGTCTTTGAGTACGACGACCGCCTGCTCATCGTCGATTGCGGGGTGCTCTTTCCCGAGGAGCATCACCCGGGCGTCGATCTGATCCTGCCTGACTTTGAACCAATCCGTGATCGACTCGACCTGGTTGAGGCACTCGTGCTCACCCACGGGCACGAGGATCACATCGGCGCGACGCCGTACCTTCTCAGGGAGCGAAGCGACATCCCGCTGGTGGGCTCGCAATTGACGCTGGCCTTGGTGGGTTCGAAGCTTCGCGAGCACCGGCTCAAAGAGACAACTCAGCACGTGGTCAAGGAGGGAGACCGGATCTCCTTTGGTCCCTTCGACCTGGAGTTTGTCGCGGTCAACCACTCGATCCCTGACGCCCTTGCTGTTGCTATCCGCACCGGCGCGGGGATGGTTTTGCACACCGGTGACTTCAAGATGGATCAGTTGCCGCTCGACGGGCGAATCACCGACCTGCGTGCGTTTGCCCGGCTTGGCGAAGAAGGCGTCGACCTGTTCTTGTCTGACTCCACCAACGCCGAGGTGCCTGGCTTCACCACGGCTGAAAAGGAGATCAGCCCGGTGCTTGACCGGGTGTTCCACCAGTCGAGCCAGCGCATCATCGTGGCTTGTTTTGCCTCCCATGTGCACCGGGTGCAGCAGATCTTGGACGCTGCGGCAGATCACGGCCGCAAGGTGGCCTATGTGGGCCGCTCGATGGTGCGAAACATGGCCATCGCCCAAGACCTCGGCTACCTCAACGTGCCGCCTGGGTTGCTTGTGGATGCCAAGGATCTCAACGATCTGCCGCCCGAACGCCAGGTGCTGATCTCGACGGGGTCTCAGGGTGAACCACTCAGCGCGCTCTCGCGGATCGCGCAACGCAACCACAACTTCGTCCACCTCGAAGCCGGCGACACAGTGGTGCTGGCTTCCTCGCTGATCCCTGGCAATGAGAACGCGGTCTATCGCGTGATCAACGGGCTCACCAGGTGCGGGGCGAACGTGGTCCACAAGGGCAATGCTTTGGTGCACGTGAGTGGGCACGCCAGTGCGGGGGAGTTGTTGTACTGCTACAACATCATCAAGCCACGCAACGTGTTGCCTGTGCACGGCGAGGTGCGACACATGATCGCGAACGGTGAGTTGGCTCGCGCGTCGGGCGTGCCTGCTGACCGGGTGCTGTTGGCCGAAGATGGCGTGGTCGTCGACCTGGTCGACGGAGTCGCTCGTGTAGCCGGGAAGGTCGATGTGGGCTACGTCTTCGTCGATGGCACCTCGGTGGGCGACATCACCGAGTCCTCGCTCAAAGACCGGCGCATATTGGGCGAAGAGGGCTTCATCTCGGTCATCGTGGTGATCGATTCGGTGACCGGCAAGGTGGTGAGTGGCCCCGAGATCCACGCCCGCGGTTTTGCTGAGGATGACCAGACTTTCGAAGCGATTCGTCAACCCATCATTGATGCGCTGAACCGTTCGGTGGCCGACGGGGTCACTGACACCTACCAGTTGCAGCAAAACAT
>CALMMO010000077.1 GCA_937868455.1 uncultured Marmoricola sp. | reverse complement strand
GCCTCCATCGAGCCGAGGGCTGCCGCGCACGCGACGGGGTTGCCGCCGTAGGTGCCTCCGAGGCCACCTGGGTGGATGGAGTCCATGATGTCGGCGCGGCCGGTGACTGCAGCCAGTGGCATGCCACCGGCGATGCCCTTGGCGGTGGTGATCAAGTCGGGCACGAAGTCGGCGTGGTTGGAAGCGAACCAGTCACCGGTGCGGCAGAAGCCAGATTGCACTTCATCGGCCACGAAGATGATGCCGTGTTCGTTGGTCCACTCCTGCAGCGTGTGCATGAACCCGTCGGCGGGGACAATGAAGCCGCCCTCACCTGGGATGGGCTCCAGCACCACGCACGAGAGGTTGTCGGCGCCGATTTGCTTGTCCCACATGTCGATGGCGCGCAGGGCTGCTTGCTCGCCCGTCATGCCAGCCGGGTCGCGGAAGGGGTATGACAACGGAGCGCGGTAGACCTCGTTGGCGAAGGGCCCGAACTTGTGCTTGTAGGGCATGTTCTTAGCGGTCATCGCCATGGTGAGGTTCGTGCGGCCGTGGTAGGCGTGGTCAAAGACGCCGATCGCGTTGCGGCCAGTGAAGTGGCGCGAGATCTTGACGGCATTTTCAACGGCTTCGGCACCGGAGTTGAACAGCGCGGAACGCTTCTCGTGGTCACCGGGGGTGAGTTCGTCGAGTTCCTTGCAGACCTCGACATAGATGTCGTACGGCGTGACCATCGCGCAGGTGTGCGTGAATCGCTGCGCCTGATCGACGATGCGCGAGACCACCTCGGGGGCGGCGTTGCCGACAGTTGTGACTGCGATGCCCGAGCCCATGTCAATGAGGCTGTTGCCATCGGCATCGAGCAGCACGCCGCCACCGGCAGCCACAATCGACACCGGGAATCCGTCGGAGATGCCCGCTGAGACGTACTTGCGTTTACGTTCGAGCGCCTTCAGCGACTCGGGGCCAGGGAGTTCGGTGACGAGGCGACGCTCCTGCGGGAGCGTTGGGCCACCGAGAACGACGTTTGCGTCTGCCATCGCGGGTTCCTCCTACGGAATTCACACTTGTGAGACCCAAATGGGGTCCACTTCGAAGTATTGAGGTCCGGGGGAGTCCTTGGCAAACCCCTAGGTTGCCTCGGCAGGTTCGGGCACCTTCGGGATCATGAATGTGGCCAGCAAGCCGAGCATGAGCACTCCACCAGCGACCCCCGTCGTGGCCCTGGCCGCACTGATCAAAGCATCGCTGGCTACTTTGGCTGCTGGTGCGGTTTGAGGTGACTTCTCCAGCGATGGGATGGCTGCTCCTACCGACCCATGCACCACGTCAACGATGCGCGATTGGACGCTCGCTGGCATGCCGGTCTTGGCGAGCCCGTCTTCAGTGCCTGTCGTCAACGACGTGATGAGCAGTCCACCAAGAAGTGCGACTCCGAGGGCCGATCCCAACTGACGCACTGTGGTTTGAAGCCCTGAAGCCTCACCAGATCGCGCGACGGGCACCTGACTCAAGATGACTGAGGTGAGTTGGGCGGTTGCCATGCCAACGCCAGCGCCGTACACAAACAGCAGGAGAGCAAGTTGCCACGGCTTGCCGGGCAGTACGGCGGCCAGCCCGAGAATGGCCACAGCCTCAAGCCCGAGTCCAATGCGAACAACCGCGGTCTGTCCGATCTTGTTGGTGATTTGAGGGACCGCCCCGCTCATCACGAACGTCCCCGCGGCAAGGGACAAGATCAGCCATCCAGTGCCCAAAGCCGAGTAGCTCATCGCTCCTTGGAGCACCAACGGGAGCGCGAATAACATTCCGAACTCGCCCAGCGCCACAATCAGCGCCGCGATCGCGCCGTAGCGGAAACTCCGAATGCCAAAGAGACCTAGATGGGTCAGCACGACTTGATTGCGCTGCTCGCGACGTCGCTCCCACCACACGAAAACACCGACAAGCAAGGTGCCGCCCACTAGGGCGATCGGCACAGGCGAAATGCTCCCGGAGTCTTGCTTCCACCAGCCGTACTCACTTGCCTCGATGAGGCCGAAGACGATTCCAGCAAGTCCGGCTGATGCCAGAGCTGTGCCGACGAGGTCGAGTCCGCGCTGGATAGTGGTGTCGCGAGTTTCGGGCATGGCTGTGAGCGTCAAGATGACGGCCAGGACGAGGAAGGGAAGGTTAAGCCAGAAGGCCCATCGCCACGAGACATCTGTGGCGAGCCAGCCACCAACCAGTGGGCCGACAGCGGCCATGCCGCCGATTGTTGAGCCGTAGATCGCAAAGGCAATGCCGCGCTCGCGTCCGAAGAAGAGCGCGTTGAGCGTGGAGAGTGTCGAAGGCAAGATTGCAGCTGCGCCAATGCCTTGCACCAGACGCGCCCCGATGAGCATGGCCGGACCAGTTGCGGATCCGGCCACCAGGGAGCCAATTCCGAATAGCCCCATACCGAGGAGGAACAGGAGTTTGCGGCCATAGAGGTCCGCGAGGCGTCCAAAGGTGAGCATCAAGGCAGCAAAAACCAAGGCGTAGACCGCGTTCATCCACTGAGCTTGGGTAGCGTTGAGCGATAGGTCGTCGATGACGACCGGCAGGGCCACGTTGACGATGGTGGCGTCCATAATGACGAGCGAGACGCCAAGCGCGATGGCGGCCATTGCGGTCCATTTGCGTCGGGGCGTGAGTGTCACATCTTGCGGCATAGCAAGATACTGACAGCTTGTCGATAAAGTCGCAAACGGAATGTGTGCTGATTTGATCTAAGCAGTGGCAAGATTCAACTCATGCCACGCATTGAGGCCGCCACAGTGGCCGAACATCGAGAGATGAGGCATCGCGCTGTGATCGACAACGCGGTGCAGCTTTACCTCGATGAAGGTCCCCAAGGGGTGACTCCTGCCGCAGTGGCCAAACGCACCGGATTAGCCCGCAGCAGCGTCTATCAGTACTTCGCCACCTCTGGCGCCTTGATTGGAGCGGCGGTCGAAGAGCTCTTCTCTCGTTACACCGCCGAAGTCGTTGAAGCCGTCGACTCTGCAGGTGATGACCCGGGGGAGAGGCTCGCCGCCTACGTTCGGGTCAGCTTGGCCTCCGCAGATCGCAACCATGCCGCCTCTGGCAACCTTCCAGACCTCCCTGAGCACTGTCGCGTGGGGCTCGCGCACATGCATGAGCGCCTCTCGGCACCGTTACGCGACATCATGCGCGACTACGAAGTCGAGGACGTTGATCAGACGACTGCTCTAGCTATGGGAGCGGTGCAAGGTGCAGTCAAACTTCTCGACAACGGCGGCGATCCCGCCACGGTCACGCAGACCACCATCCACTTCATCTGCCGGGCGGTCAGTTGCGCGCCAAGTGCGAGTTGCTGCGCTAGTTAGCAGTTGCAGCTAGCGCCTACAGCAAGGGTCGCAGTGGCCCGAGCACAGCCTCGGTGAAGCGGCTCTGGAACCCACGAGCCGCCCACTGCTCGGCGGAGAGCTCGACGGCGTTCGTTAGGTCGTTGGTGAAGATCTCCTCCATGGTGCCCGCCATCAGAGGGTCGATGAATTCGACGTTGATCTCGTAGTTGCCGGTCATCGAGAGGCGGTCGATGTTCGCCGTACCAATGGTTGACCACCTGCCATCGATCGTGGCCGTCTTGGCGTGCACCATGGCCCCGGTGAACCGGAAGATCCGCACGCCTGAGCCCAAAAGTTGGGAGAAGTAGCCGCGCGAAAGCCAGTCTGCAACCACGTGGTTGGAGGTGCGCGGCAGCAGTAGGCGTACGTCGACGCCTCGACGGGCCGCTTCAGTCAGGGCATGCACGAAGTTCTCGTCAGGCATGAAGTAGGCGTGGGTGAGCCACACGTTGCGATGGGCCCGGTCGATGGCCTCTAAGTACATCGAGCGGATGGGGAAGGTCCACTGTTTGGGCAGATTGCGATGCACCCGGATGTGAGGTTCCCAATCAGGTGACGCATCGAGCAGGAGCGGTGGGTGCGAGGCACGCCAGCGGCTGTGCACGTGGCGTTGGGTGTTCCAGAAGTCTGCGAAGGCTCTGGCTAGATCCCACACGCCAGGGCCGGTGATCCGACAGTGCGTGTCACGCCACTCGGTCGCGAAGGGGGCGCCGATGTTGTAGCCGCCAACGAATGCCACTTGATCGTCGACCACCAAGATCTTGCGGTGGTCTCGTCCGTAGCGGCGTAGGTCCCAAAAGCGCCAACCGGCGTTGTAGATGGGATAGGCCATAACCCGCAGCCGTGGTGAGAAGTGTTTGAACCGAGGGGAGACCACCAAGTTGGCGAAGCTGTCGTAAATGACATAAACCTCGACGCCTCGCGCGCTGGCCCTGGTGAGGGCAGCCTTGAAGCGTTCGCCGACGTCGTCACCTTTCCAGATGTAGGTCTCCAAAAGCACTCGCTTCTGAGCCTGATCAATGGCCGCGATCATGTCGGCATAGAGATCGCTGCCGAACGTGTAGGTGCGCACCGAACCTGGTCCCATGGGCACGTCTTGCGGTGGGGTGATCGGGAAGGGCTGCGGGCGCTTTCCGCGACGGCGGTAGGAATCGACCAACGTGAGTCCCACGGCTAAGCCAAGTTGGGCACCAAAGAGCCCGAAGAAGATCTTGCGCAACGCCCGCACGATCGGATGCGAGGTGTTGATCAGCGGAGCGTGGGGCACGCGGGCCATTCAATCAGGCCTGGGAAGGAAGTCAGTCGATCAGTTCCCAGCGAACTTGAACCGACACCGCCAATTCCTGTTCGCCGCCCTCAGCGGGCATGTCAGCAACCATCCCGCGTCCGACCTTCATCATCTGGCCACCGCCGTAGCCGAAGTTGCCGCCACCGCTGCTTTCGCTGGCACGCAGAACCCGACCCAGTTTGCGCCCGCTCAGCTTGGCCAACTGCTGTGCCTTATCGAGGGCATCGGCATAGGCCAGATCTCGGGCCTGGGCAACCAATGGTTCGGGATTAGAGATCGACCACGTTAAGGAGTCCATCCGCAACGCGTTGCCCGCTGCGGCAGAGGCCGCGCTAATGGCGTCCCCGATCTTCGTGACTTCGCGCAGGCGCACGTTGAGATATTGGTTGGCGGTGTGCCCGGTGATTTCGCTGTTTTCGCCCCACACGGGATCAACTGAGAGCGACGTCGTACGAATATCTCGTGCTGCGATATCGAGTGCCTTAAGAGCGGCTAGCACCTTGGTGCTTAGTTCGGCGCAGCCCTCGAGGGCATCACCCACAGTCTTAGCTGGGTAGGAGACTCCAAGTCGCATGGTGGCGATGTCGGGGGCGGTCTGGACCACGCCCGTGCCCGAAAGTTCTACGTGATGGCTCATGGGGGAAAGTTACAGGCCAAAGCAAGTGACCTCACAGAAGTGTCGGTGCAGCCCTCTAGGCTCAGGCTCATGCGTCCCGTGACTGATCTGCAGCGCCGCGTTGCTCCCTTTGAGGTGATTTCTGACTACCAAGCCTCCGGTGATCAGCCAGCTGCGATCGCTGAGATCACACGCCGCATTCAAGGCGGAGTTAGTGACGTAGTGCTGCTAGGTGCCACTGGCACAGGCAAGACCGCCACAGTGGCGTGGGTGGCCGAGCAACTTCAACGGCCGATGTTGGTGTTGCAACCCAACAAGACACTGGCAGCACAGTTCGCCAACGAGTTGCGTCAACTCTTCCCCAACAACGCAGTGGAGTACTTCGTCTCCTATTACGACTACTACCAACCTGAGGCCTATGTGCCTCAGACCGACACCTATATCGAAAAGGACTCTTCGATCAACGAGGAGGTCGAGAGGTTGCGTCACAGCGCCACCAACTCGTTGCTCACAAGACGCGACGTGATTGTGGTCTCGACGGTCAGCTGCATCTATGGCCTGGGCACCCCGCAGGAGTACGTCGACCGCATGCTGCGACTTCGCGTGGGTGACGAGTTAGATCGCGATGAGGTGCTTCGCAGGCTGGTGACGATCCAATACACCCGCAACGACTTGAGCTTCACACGAGGCACTTTCAGAGTGCGCGGCGACACCTTGGAGGTGTTCCCGGTCTATGAAGAGCTCGCCATTCGGGTTGAGTTCTTCGGCGATGAGATTGAGCGGCTGATGACCTTGCACCCGGTGACAGGTGAGGTGATCAGCGACGACAAGGAGCTCTACATCTTCCCGGCGACTCACTATGTGGCAGGCCCAGAGCGCATGGAGCGGGCGATCACCGGCATCGAGTCCGAGTTGGCCGAACAACTTGAGACCTTCCAGCGCCAGGGCAAATTGCTGGAGGCCCAGCGGCTGCAGATGCGCACGAGCTACGACATCGAAATGATGCGCCAAGTCGGGTCGTGCAGCGGCATCGAGAACTACTCGATGCACATTGACGGTCGTGAGCGCGGCAGCGCACCCAACTGCCTTCTTGACTACTTCCCCGAAGACTTCGTCTTGGTGGTCGATGAGTCGCATGTGGCTGTGCCGCAAGTCGGCGGGATGTATGAAGGCGACATGTCGCGCAAGCGCAATCTTGTCGACCATGGGTTCAGACTTCCCAGTGCGATGGATAACCGGCCGCTGCGGTGGGAGGAGTTTCTCGACCGGATCGGCCAGACCATCTACCTGAGCGCCACCCCCGGCAACTACGAACTCGCCAAGGGTGGCGGGGTCGACAACGTGGTCGAGCAGATCATCCGCCCCACAGGGCTGGTTGACCCCGAGGTCATCGTGAAGTCCACCAAGGGGCAGATCGATGACTTAATTGACCAGATCAATCAACGCGTGGAGCGCAACGAGCGGGTTCTGGTCACGACGTTGACCAAGAAGATGTCTGAAGACCTGACCGACTACCTACTCGATGCAGGCATCCGCACGCGCTACCTGCACTCCGAGGTCGACACGCTCAAGCGCATCGAGTTGCTACGCGACCTGCGGCTAGGTGAGTACGACGTGCTCGTGGGCATCAACCTGCTGCGTGAAGGCCTTGACCTCCCCGAGGTGTCGCTGGTCGCGATCCTTGACGCCGACAAAGAAGGCTTCTTGCGATCTGACAAGTCGCTGATCCAGACAATTGGCCGCGCGGCTCGCAACGTGTCGGGCCAAGTGATCATGTATGCCGACAAAGTGACCCCCTCGATGGCATCGGCCATCGACGAGACCAACCGACGCAGGGCCAAGCAGGTCGCCTATAACACCGAGCGCGGCATCGATCCGCAGCCGTTGCGCAAAAAGATCGCCGACATCACCCAGATGCTGGCCCGTGAGGACGAGACGACTCAAGAGTTGTTGGCCACCTGGCAGCACCTTGATCCGCGTTCCAAGAAGGCTCCTGTGCCGGGCTTGTCACGACTGGTGCACGAGATAGCGCCTGACACCGCTGGCATTCCCAGCTCTGACCTCGCCGAGCTCATTCAAGAGTTGACCGTGCAGATGAAGGCTGCTGCCGCGGAGCTTCAATTCGAGGTGGCTGCACGCCTTCGTGATGAGATATCGGAGTTGAAGAAGGAGCTACGCCAAATGATGGAGGCCACTAAGTGAGCGAGCTGGCAAAAGAAATTGAGAATGTTCGGTTCACGCCGGTCCGCCTCCGCGAGGGCTATGACATGAACCAAGTTGACCAGGCCCTCGATGCACTTGTCGAAGCCGCCCGTCGTGGTGAAGCGCTTGGGCCGCTGGTCTCGACGATTCGATTCGCACGAGTTCGGTGGCGTGAAGGCTATGACCTCGATGAGGTCGACGCTTTCTTGGAAAAGATTTCAGGGGTGCGACCGCCTGCGCCCGAGCCCGCGCCCATGCAGGCCAGCGGCACTCCTCAGGTAATCACCGAAAGGCCCGGGCTTCTTGAGCGAATCTTCGGTCCGCGCAAGGGAGGATCTGGCGGTTCCTGGTGAGTGGACTGACCGTGGCCGACATCAGCGAGTTTTGTCTCTCGCTTCCGGGTGCCTGGCCAGACAATCCATGGGACCACGAACACCCAGTGATCAAGGTAGGGGCCGGGGAGCGCGGCAAGATCTTCGCGTTCTTAGGCCACGACAGCGTGGGTGTGAAGGCGGCCGACTCGCGTGAGGTGGCCGATGAGTGGATCCACCGCTACCCAGGCGAGGTGACGGTGATGGCGTACCTGGGCCGCTCCGGGTGGAACACCATGAAGTTTGGGGGCGGCATCCCCGACGAGGAGATTCTCGATGCCATCGAGGAGTCTTACGACCGCGTAGTGCACAAGCTCCCGATGCGTGTGCGACCGGTTCGCCCCGACTAGCGTTCACCACTCGACATGGAGTTGGGTTCTCCGCTCGGCTCTGAAACAATGTCGCCAGTTGGAGGGGAGTATTCCCCCGCGGTGGTGTCGTCATCACGGCTTTTGCCCGGTGCCGCCGGTTCTTTGAACGGAAGAGACCTCTGACAGCTCACGGGCTATGAAGCCTGTGTTCACGGCTGTCGGAAAGGGTCAAAATCGTGGACGTTGCAAACTGGGTGTGGTGGGTCACCGCAATTGTCACTGTGTGTGTCTTTGCCTTTGACTTGCTCATTGTGGGGCGCAGACCCCACGAACCTTCGATGAAGGAAGCCGCGACGTACCTTGCCTTTTACATCGGGTTAGCGGTTCTGTTCGGGATCGGGATCTTCATCACCTCAGGCGCTAGGTACGGCACAGAATTCTTTGCGGGCTGGCTCACTGAGTACTCCCTCTCCGTGGACAACCTGTTCATCTTCATCATCATCATGGGCAAGTTCGCCGTGCCTCGGCATCTGCAGCAGTACGCGTTGATGGTCGGCATCGTGATGGCGCTGTTGATGCGCGCCATCTTCATTGCTTTGGGCGCTGCGGCGATTGAGAACTTCTCCTGGGTCTTCTACATCTTCGGTGCCTTCTTGATTTGGACCGCATGGAAGCTGGCTCGTGAGGGGTCCGAAGACGAGGACGAGTACGAAGAAAACGCCATGGTGGCGTGGGTGGAGAAGAGGTTCCCAGCGACCAAGGAGTGGCAAGGCAAGTCCATGTTTGCCAAGCTCAATGGGCAGCGGGTGATCACGCCGATGTTCTTGGTGATCGTGACCCTCGGCACGACCGACTTGTTGTTTGCCCTTGACTCGATCCCGGCGATCTACGGGCTCACCAAGGAGCCCTACCTAGTCCTAACTGCCAACATCTTCGCGCTGATGGGGCTTCGCCAGCTCTACTTCCTGATCGGTGGACTGCTTGAGCGGTTGATCTACCTGTCCTACGGTCTGGCCTTCTTGCTGGGCTTCATCGGGGTCAAGTTGGTCTTCCACGCCATGCATGTCAACGAACTGCCCTTCATCAATGGCGGGGCCGGGATTCATTGGGCACCAGAGATTCCGATCTGGCTGAGCCTGGCAGTCATCATCGGCACGTTGGCGATCACCACAATCTTGAGCCTGCGAGCCAGTGCGTCAATGAGCGACCAAGAACGCGATCAGCGCACTGGCCCTCGACGCGACTGGGAGGAAGACTGATCCCTGTAACCCGGCCCCCGATGGGATAAGTAGAACCTGTTACAGTTTCGCCGCATCGGTGGTCCTCCTCTAGGAAGGACAAAGCAGTTGAGTCATCACACAGACCTCCTGATTGTGGGTGCGGGGCCAGCAGGGCTATTTGCTGCCTACTACGCGGGCTTTCGAGGCCTGAGCGTCACAGTTGTGGACTCTCTGCCAGAGCTTGGTGGCCAGGTCTCGGCGCTTTACCCCGAGAAGGCTATTTTGGACGTTGCCGGGTTCCCTGAGATCTCTGGGCGTGCGCTGGTCGCCAACTTGGTGGAGCAAGCCGATCACGCCTCGCCGACGTACTTCCTCGAACGCACGGCGGTCACTTTGGAAACCGGGGCCGACTCGGTGACCGTGGGCCTCGATGACAGCACCCAGATTGTGGCCAAAGCCGTCATCTTGACCGCAGGCATCGGGAAATTTACTCCGAGGGCGCTGCCTGCGGCTGAGGGCTGGGAAAACAAAGGCCTCGCCTTCTTTGTGCCGAGTTTCGCGGAGTACGCCGACAAAGACGTGGTCATCGTGGGCGGGGGAGATTCGGCCTTTGACTGGGCGCACCACCTCAACGGCATCGCTCGATCCATCGCGCTCGTGCACCGGCGTGACGCATTCCGTGCACACCAGGCGACGGTCGATGCTGTCCTGGCCTCTGACGTTGAGGTCATCACCAAGGCTCAAGTCACCAAGCTCAATGGCGTCGACCATGTTGAGTCTGTAGAGATCACCACCAATGACGGTGAGGTGCTCACCCGACCTGCCAACGCAGTGATCGCGGCTCTGGGGTTTGTGGCCGATCTAGGCGCCATGTCCACCTGGGGGTTGGAGATGGACAAGCGGCACATCGTGGTCGACACCGCGATGAAGACAAACATCGAGCGGGTGTTTGCGGCCGGTGACATCACCGAATACCCGGGCAAGGTGCGTTTGATTGCCGTTGGTTTCGGAGAGGCCGCGACGGCGGTCAACAACGCTGCTGTGACCATCGACCCGGCGGCTCACGTCTTCCCTGGTCACTCATCGGAGGGGTCATGAGTTCAGGGCGTAACGCCGTTCGCATGACCGAGGACGAGATTGCGGACTACCTCAGTGATCAGATGAAGGTCCAGGTCGCCACTCTCGGCCCCGATGGATGGCCGCACCTGACCACACTCTTTTACGTCTACACCGAGGGACAGATTGCATTCTGGACTTATGGGCGCTCCCAAAAGGTGCTCAACATCGGTCGAGATGATCGAGTCACCCTGTTGGTTGAGAGCGGCGATGACTACGACCAACTGCGTGGTGTTTCGATCCAAGGTCGCGCCAAGCTGGTGACTGAGTACGACGACATAGTCCGCATCGGCGCAGGCGTCGTACGACGCATGACCGGAGGCGCTGACCTTGGCGAGTTTGGCGACCAGATCGTCGCTGCGCAGGCCAAGAAGCGTGTAGGTGTCGTGATTGAACCAACCCGAGTGATGTCGTGGGACCACTCGAAGATGACAGCCCCTCCTGGGGCGTAGGAGGAAACCATGAAGATCAAGGTCGACTTTGACGAGTGTGAAGCAAATGGCGTGTGTGAAGGATTGGCGCCAGCAATCTTCCAACTCGACGACGATGACTACTTGCAGTTGCTCGATGACCAGGTGACCGATGGAAACCGTGCGCTGGTGCAGCGTGCGATCTTGTCGTGCCCGAAGTCTGCAATCAGCATCGTTGAGGGCTGAGCATGTCTCTAAGCCTTGATGGCAAGGTTGCAATCGTCACGGGGGCAGGAGCCGGGCTTGGTCGGGCAGAGGCCCTTGCCTTGGCCGGCGCCGGGGCTCGCGTTGTGATCAACGACCTCCCTGGCGCGGGTGAAGGTGTGGTCGAGGAGATCACAGCACTGGGCGGCCAGGCGCGAGTGGTCGCGGGTGATGTGGGTGAGTCCGCTACAGCCGACGCGATGATGGCGGCGGCGTTGGAGTGGGGGTCACTCGACATCGTCGTCAACAACGCTGGTGTCTTGCGAGACAAGATGTTGTTCTCGCTCACCGATGATGACTGGGACCTCGTGCTCAAGGTGCACTTGCGTGGTCACTTCTTGCTGACCCGCAATGCCTGCGCCCATTGGCGAGCGGTCGGCAAGGCGACCGAGGCTCCCGTCTTCGGGCGCATCATCAACACCTCGTCAGAAGCGTTCCTGTTCGCCCCTCCTGGCCAGGCTAACTACGCGGCCGCAAAGTCCGGCATCACCGCTTTGACCATGTCGGCATCGAGGGCCATGTCGCGCATCGGAGTCACCGCCAATGTGATCTGCCCGCGTGCACGCACAGCGATGACTGAGGGCGTCTTCGGCGCAGATCAGTCAGGTGCCGAGGTCGACCCGCTCTCACCTGCACACGTTGCCCCGCTGGTCGCCTATTTGGCGTCACCGGCAGCGGCCGCGATCAGCGGACAGGTGTTCGTTGTGTACGGCGGCATGGTGGCACTCGTGGCCGCACCCACTCTTGAGGCGCGTTTCGACACCGAGCAGAGCACCTTTGACGCGGCCGAACTCGATCACACGCTTGGCAGCTACTTTGCTCAGCGAGAAGGCGCCGCGACCTTCTCGGCAGACTCGATCATGACGTTGAAACCGAAGGGATCCCAATGAGACTCAAAGGCAAGGTGGCCATCGTCACCGGAGGTGCCCGCGGGCAAGGTGCCGCGATCGCGCGCGCATTTGTGAGCGAGGGTGCACGGGTTGCCATCGCTGACATCGCTGACGAGGACGGGCAGGCATTGGCGGCCGAACTGGGGGACTCAGCGTTCTTCTGCCACCACGATGTCTCTGATCCCGAGTCGTGGTCCAAGGTGGTCGATGAGACCAATGAGCGGTTTGGGCCGGTCAACGTGCTGATCAACAATGCTGGGATCTTGATCTTTGGCACCGTCGAGAAGATGCCGATCGAGGAGTTTGACGCCTTGGCGCGCATCAATATGCGCGGGTGCTTCTTGGGCATGCAAGCGGTGGCGAAGACCATGCGCCGCAATGGCGGCGGATCAATCGTCAACGCCTCCTCTATCGAGGGGCTGGCGGGCATGGCCAACTGCACGGCCTATGCCGGCACCAAGTGGGCGATTCGCGGCATGACCAAATCTGCTGCACACGAACTTGGTCCATCCAAGATCCGAGTCAACTCAGTGCACCCCGGCATGGTCGACACAGCGATGACCCGAGTGCATGGCGGTGACTTGGCGATGGAGTTTGGTGCCTCGAAGGTGGCACTGAAGCGGGTCGGTCAGCCCGAGGACATCGCACCGGCCTATGTCTACCTAGCTAGTGATGAGTCGTCCTTTGTGACCGGTGCAGAGTTGGCCGTCGATGGTGGGGCCACTGCTACCCACGCCTTTGGTGGGTAGAACTCACAGTCAGCGAAGCAGCAGGTGCACGGCCATCTCGACGCGTGCGCTGACGTCTTCTGCGGTGCCGCGTCCGGTCACCCACGAGACCAAGGCCGCCAGCCACACGTCGGCGATGACGCGGGCCATGGCGACTGCTTCTTCGGTGATGGGTTCGCC
>CALMMO010000076.1 GCA_937868455.1 uncultured Marmoricola sp. | reverse complement strand
GTGATGCGCCCAGCCGGAGATGTGTGTGACCTCGATCGGATTGCGGTGTTGCCGCAGCATCGGCGCACCGGCGTGGGTGCAGAGTTGCTGCAGGCCGCTCTGGACCGCTCGACACAAGCTCGGGTGCTCTTAGAAGTACGGCGCGACAACGTGGGTGCCATTGGGCTCTATGAACGCTTTGGGTTCACCACAATCGACGTTCGTGCGGGCTACTACCTCGATGGTGCCGACGCCCTAGTGATGGAGTGGGTCCGATGAACAACGAACCACTCGTCTTGGGCATCGAGACCTCCTGTGATGAGACAGGTGTGGGCATCGTGCGCGGCTACACCCTGCTTGCAGACGCGGTGGCTAGCAGCGTCGAGGAGCACGCCAGATTTGGTGGGGTAGTGCCTGAGGTCGCTAGCCGGGCTCACCTCGAAGCGATGGTGCCCACCATCGAACGCGCCTGTGACACCGCTGGTATTCGTGTCAGTGACGTCGACGCGATTGCGGTCACCAGCGGTCCCGGACTAGCCGGTGCGCTGTTGGTGGGGGTCGCAGCCGCCAAAGCGCTGGCGATCTCGCTTGATAAGCCACTGTTTGCGCTCAACCACTTGGCTGCCCACGTCGCCGTTGACCAACTTGAGCACGGCCCGCTTCCCGAGCCTTGTTTGGCCATGCTCGTCAGCGGTGGACACTCCAGCCTGCTGCGAGTCGAAGATGTCACCGCCGATGTGCGCCCGATGGGCGCGACAATCGATGACGCTGCAGGGGAGGCCTTCGACAAAGTCGCCCGCCTGCTCGGCCTGCCATTCCCAGGTGGCCCCCACGTGGATCGCATGGCCGCGTCAGGCAATTCGGTGGCCATCGATTTCCCCCGCGGTCTGACCAGCCGACGTGACCTCGAGCGGCACCGGTTCGACTTCTCCTTCTCCGGGCTCAAGACCGCCGTGGCTCGGTGGGTGGAGGCCAAGCAACGTTCGGGTGAGGCGGTTCCTGTTGCCGATGTGGCGGCAAGCTTCCAAGAGGCGGTGTGTGATGTGTTGGTGCGCAAGGCGCTCGACGCGGCCCGCACCGAAGGCATCGAGGACATCTTGATCGGCGGCGGTGTCGCGGCTAACAGTCGGCTCCGAGCCTTGGCCACCGAGCGCGCCAGTGCTCTTGGCATCCGAGTCAGGGTGCCTCGACCGGGGCTATGCACCGATAACGGGGCGATGGTGGCGGCGCTCGGCGCCGAGGTCGTACGACGCGGTCGCACCCCCAGCGCCCTCGACGTACCAGCAGATTCGAGCCTGCCCGTCACCCAGGTGCTCGCCTAGGTCAGTCGGAGATGACGAATCCCTGACGGTGGGTCGCATCGAGGACCTTGGTCGCTCGCACCAGCGATTTGTCGACACCCAAGCGCAGCAACGCGACCTGGCTATTGCCTAGCTGTTTGGCGCCAAACAGGATGTGGGAATTGTCTTCCCACCGAGGCATTCCAGCCAGTTCGAGACTGTGCTCGGTGAGTCGGAAGTAGGCAAGCCGCTGGCCAGTCTTGGCATCGAGGATGGCTACGCGGGCGACCTTGGCGAGCCCCTCAGAGGGAGATAGCGCTGCGACCAGAGTGCCGTCTGGAGAGAACGACTCGGGGATCCAGGCGGTGGACTCCCATTTCGTGGAGCCATCGATCGAGCTCACCTGCACCGAGTCAAAGCCGCTGCCGACATAGAGGTCACCCGTGGAGGAGGTCGCCCGCACGGGGGCAAGCATGGGCATTCGGGTGTGCTTGTTGCCGTCGCTTGAGACTAGGAAGGTTTTGCCGTCGCGTTCTTCGATCCATCGGCTTCCCGAAACGAACCCTTTAAACACCGATCCAGAACGCAGCGCGATTGCGGTCTCGCCCTCGGCCATCGGCGAGCCGACGTACAACGTGCCGTTGATGGCGAAGCCGTGTCGGGCGCCGTCTGCGTCGGTGGACAAACCGCTGCCTGGGCCGCTGCGCACCACGGCGCCGTCGGCGTCGAACTGGGTCACCAACTCGTTGTTGCGCACGGTCACCCAGCCGCCATGGTAGGAACCGAAGGACGTGACGCCTCGAGGGTTGGGCAGTGGTTCGTCAATGTCACCGGGGCTGTAGACCCGACCATCAAACAGGTAGGCAACATGAGGCGCTGCTCCCCGCTTGACCGAAGACAGTGACAAGGGGCCGACGGTGTCGATGAAAGGGGTCGGGTGAACTGACCCGGTGGCAACTGGCGGGATTTGCTGGCCACCAGTGGGTGCATTCCAGGTCGTTGCGATGCCTACGACGCCCGCCAGCCCAAGGCCCGTCGCGGCAATAGACGCGGTGAGGCGTCGACGGCGAATTCGTCCGGCTCGACGAGTGACTTCCTCGAAGCCGATCGGTGCCGGATCGTAGGCCTTCCCGCGCGACCCGAGCGCGTCACTGAGTTGCTGTTCGGGATTCATCGTGGCTCCCTTTGCTGGGGCAGTAGTTCGGGCCGGGTGTGGATGCCAGCGCGCAGGGTGTGGAGCGCTCGACTGCACTGCGACTTCACTGTGCCAATCGAGATGCCCATCACCTCGGCGACCTCAGCCTCACTGAGTTGTTCGTAGTAGCGCAGTACGACGACGCTGCGCTGCTTGGTCGGCAGCGTGTTGACGAAGGCCCACAACGCCTCGTGGTCACCGCTGTGATGTTCATGGTGGATGGGCTGCTCGGGGAGGTGTTCGCGGATTACTTCGTGCCGCTTCCAGGCACGGCGCCACAGCGAATTCGTCTCATTGACCAAGGTGCGTCGCGCATAGGCATCGACGTTGCCGCGGCTCTCGATGCGAGGCCAGGCCAGATAGAGCTTCGCAAGGCAGGTGGCCACGATGTCTTCGGCGGTGTGAGTGTCGCCGGTGAGGAGGTACGCCGTGCGCAGTAGCCACGATTGCCGAGCCGTCATCCATTCGCTGAAATCCGCGTCATGCTCGCGGCTAGTGGACCCACTGGGCACCAAGAGCGTCACCTCCTGCACTGAGAGTGCCATAGTTCCGCCCCCCGGAATGGTCTGCGAGTGATGCCCCGTCAGTCTGAAGACGCGGTCAAAGGCGCCCAGGTTGCATCAAGAGTCAGATTGGGTTTCCAACACAGTCGTCCGTGCCGTGGAATGAGGTTGGCCGCGTGGGGTCGTGAGTCTGTATCTGACTGGCATCCTGCTGGCTGCTGATGGGCTGTCGGACCCAGTTGCCCGAGAGCTGTTGCTAGCCTCCTAGCTGTGTCTAGGCTTGAGCGATTCCGGTTGGCGAGCCTGGCGGCGGTCCTGGCAGGAGTGGGTTTGCTAGCGGGGTGCGTCAAAGGCGGGCCGGATGTGAGCAGTTCGCCGCCACCGGGCCCGTCTTCGCCCAGTGCTGGCGCCGGATACACCCTTGCGTTCTCGTCGCCTTCCCCCACGAACCTCGCGGACAGCTGGGTAGTACGAGTTCCCCGTCCACCCCAAAATGCGACAAGTAGTGGTCAGTGGGAAGCGGATGTTCTGCCGCCTGCCTTCGGCACCAAGCTAGTAACTGACGAAAACGGAGCGGTGTGGATAGCAGGCTCTAGGGCTGTCTATTCGACGCATGCCGGTGTTCTCAAGGGTGCGCAAGAGTATCCGCTTCCCCATGGAAGAGAACTGGTGGCGGCCAGCCTGATCAAGGCAGGCGACGGTGTCCTGGCTATCTACAACACCGGCACGATCGGTGGTCGGTACCTGACTCGTGCGTACTTGATGAACCGTGATTCACGCCAGGTGCAATCCGCGCAATTGGAGTCAGTGCCAGGCCCTTCCGCGTTCGGTGCTCGTAAGTGGTTGATGGTTACTGGTGGCTCGGCATCAGCGAAAAGCGCGGCCCTTCTTCAATTCGATTTTGGAACGGGGAACAGCAAACGGGTGATGGAATGGGATTGGTGGCATCCGCCCGGTTCAGTTTCGTCGGAGACGGCGCCAGTGTCTGGTTTGTTCCGCGCCCAAGGCCGCTTCTACCTCGTTGTCCAGGTCTGGCGTGTAGATGGCTCCGGGTTGGTGAGCCCTTTTTCGAATGGCAAGGGCGCGATGCTGCGCCTTGTTGAGCTTGCTCCGGAGTCCTCGGTTCCGGTGAAGTCATGGCTGTTGGGCTATTTCGACGAAAGTGTCGCGGACACACGGGATGGCAAAGTCAACGCGGTGGCAGCGGCTGCTCTCGGTGGTCACTTCGCTGACGGGGCATTTTGGTACGTCAATTCCGCGTCGCAAGTAATGCGTGTCGACCTGCAAGCTCGGACCCAGTCACTCGCCTTTTCGTTGCCGAAATGCCTTGACCGCGCTGACCAGGCGGCTGCGTCATGGGCTGGGGAGTCTCTCAGCGTCGTTGGGAGCCTGGAGGATGACGCTTGCCTAGTCGAGATGTCCCTGCGCGACGGTGCGATCAAATCCCTGGCGTCGATCCCAGGGCTAGGTCGGTGGGCTCGGGAAAGAGGCGTCGTTCCCACTGGGATTTCCTCGCCACCGGCGTGATCACGAGTCGACTGGTTGGGTCTGGGCGCAGACCGTAGGCCCGACTTCGGCGATGCGGAGACAGCCTCGGCCGCGTCGGTTGCAGGCATCGCAGGCGAAGATTGGTGGACAGGTGCTTGAAAGTCCGAGTCGGTTACACAAGGCTCGGCCTTGGACCAACCGAGGAGGACACATGCAGCAGGTCAAGGGCGTCGTAGCTCGCAAGAAGGGTGCACCAGTCACCATCGAGACGATCAACATTCCTGATCCCGGTCCCGGTGAAGCCGTCGTACAAGTGCAAGCGTGCGGTGTGTGCCACACCGATTTGCACTACCGCGAGGGTGGCATCAACAACGAGTTCCCATTCCTCCTGGGCCACGAGGCCGCCGGCGTTGTTGAGTCGGTCGGAGAAGGTGTCACCGATGTGGCCCCTGGTGACTTCGTGATCCTCAACTGGCGCGCAGTGTGCGGTGACTGTCGGGCCTGCAACCGAGGCGAGCCGTGGTACTGCTTCAAGACTCACAACGCCAAGCAAAAGATGACCCTCGAAGACGGCACCGAACTCTCTCCAGCCCTGGGCATCGGGGCCTTCGCGGAAAAGACACTGGTCGCAGCAGGCCAGTGCACCAAGGTCGACCCCGAGGCGCGGGCTGCCGCTGTGGGTCTGCTGGGTTGCGGCGTCATGGCCGGATTGGGTGCGGCCATCAACACCGGCAACGTCGGGCGCGGCAAGTCAGTGGCCGTTATCGGGTGCGGTGGTGTCGGCTCGGCAGCCATTGCGGGTGCCGCCCTTGCTGGTGCCTCAAAGATCGTCGCTGTCGACATCGACGACCGCAAACTCGAGTGGGCCCGCAACATGGGCGCCACCCACACCGTGAACTCCAAGAACCTCGACCCCGTCGCTGAGATCCAGCGCATCTGCTCTGCAGATGACGGCACCGGCCACGACGGTGGCGCCGACGTGGTGATCGACGCTGTTGGACGACCCGAAACCTGGAGGCAGGCCTTCTATGCGCGCGACTTGGCAGGCACCGTGGTCTTGGTTGGTGTGCCCACTCCTGACATGAAGCTCCCCGACATCCCGTTGATCGATGTCTTTGGTCGTGGCGGTGCCCTGAAGTCGAGTTGGTACGGCGACTGCCTGCCCAGCCGCGACTTCCCCATGCTGGTCGACCTCTACAAGCAAGGACGCCTCGACCTCGATGCGTTCGTGAGTGAAGAGATCGCGCTGGAGGATGTCGAGGCCGCCTTTGAGAAGATGCACCATGGCGATGTGCTTCGCAGCGTCGTGATCATCTAAGGAGCCCCTCGTGGATTGCCCCCCAACCCGCATCTCGCACACCCTCACCTCAGGCACCTTCAGCCTCGATGGTGAAACTTTCGAGGTCGACAACAACGTGTGGGTGCTCGGTGATGACAATGAATGCATCGTCATCGACGCGCCTCACGACGTGGAGAAGATCCTCGGTGCCGTGGCAGGTCGCACTGTGAAAGCCATCGTGTGCACGCATGCGCACGATGACCATGTGCGGTTCGCGCCAGCGCTGCGAGATCGGGTCGGGGCACCCATCTGGCTGCACCCAGCCGAGCAGCCCGTGTGGGACCTGACTCACCCAGGGCTCTCCTGGGATGCCGACTTGTCCGATTCCCAGGTTTTTGAGGTGGGTGGCTCGCAGGTGCAGGTGCTGCACACGCCCGGACATGCGCCCGGCGCCGTGTGTTTGTACGTCGAGGACCACGAATGCGTCTTCACTGGCGACACGTTGTTCAACGGTGGCCCGGGGGCAACAGGACGTTCGTTTAGTGACGCCGATCTGATCGTCGCTTCGATTCGCGCCAAGTTGTTTGCCCTTGACGATGGCGTCGTCGTACACACTGGGCACGGTGATGACACCACGATCGGTGCCGAGCGCGCCAACCTCGGTGCCTAGGCTCCTCGCCGCAGTTCTTGCGCTGACTTGCTTGGCAGTCTCGGCCTGCACGATCGATTCAGGCTCTCAGGAGCCGGGCGCATCTGAGTCTCCCGCTTCTGAAATATCAGCTTCATCGCCGGTTGTGTCGTCCTCGCCAACGAGTGCGCCTCCCATGGGTGGGCTGCCAACTGCAGCCGAGACTGAGCGGGCCCGAGGCATCGTGTCGAAGCTCAGCCTGCAGCAGGTCTCCGGCCAACTGATTGTGTCTTCCTGGTCGGGTGTGTCCGCTGCGAACAAGCCAGTGGAGGCTTTGCACCTGGGCGGGCTCGTTGCCTTTCCGGCATCGTCGATGACTGCGGGAAAGATAGCCGCGATCAACCGCAACCTCACCAAAGCAGCCAGCAAGCGGGGATACCCACTGTTCTTGGCTATTGATCAAGAAGGCGGCACCGTCGCGCGATTGCATCGCGGGGTGCTGGGCATGCCGCCATTCATGGCCGTGGGGGCAGCAGATCAAGTCGATCTCACTCAGGCAGCGGCGTGGCAAAACGCCGACGGGCTGAGGCGACTCGGATTCACGGTGCAGTTCGCTCCGGTGGCCGATGTCACCGTCGGCGGCGCCGATCGCATCATCGGGTCCCGATCTGCGGGCGCGCGACCGGCTTCGGTCGCCGCTCACGTGCTCGCGGCCACTCGGGGCGTCGAGGAAGCCGGGTTGGTCGCGGTCATCAAACATTTCCCAGGCCACGGATCCATCAACGCCGATAGCCATCGCTCGCTCGCGGTGCAAACCGCACCCTGGTCCACACTCCTCAAACGTGACCTAGTGCCGTTTCGTGAGGCAGTCGATGCGGGAGTGCCTGGCGTGATGAGCGGACACATCATCGTGCGCAGCTTGCACACAACCGAGCCGGCCACCACCTCTCGGCGGGCCTTAGCTGGGGTGCTTCGCGAGAAGTGGGGCTATCAGGGCCTCATCGTCACCGATGCACTCAATATGCAAGGAGTTCAGCGTCGCCATCGAGGTGCTCGAGTCGCGGTCGCGGCGGTTATTGCCGGAGCCGACGTACTGCTGATGCCCCCCAACCCATTGGCGGCACGTGCAGCATTGGTACGCGCCGTTCGCGCAGGGGAGTTGACCCGCGCCCGACTCGATGCGTCAGCGACCCGCATGATCGCAGCGCTGCTGCATGCTGCGCCTCAACCCCCAAGCGTTCCGACCCGGTTTGCGAGCACTCGACTCGCTCGCGCCGCGGTGACCTCGGTTGCCGGGCCATGCTCAGGCCGGCTCATTGGTCACCAGGTTGTGGTCAAGGGTGCGGCGGCGAAGGCTCGGTTGATTCCACTCTTGCGTCAACGGGGAGTCAGGGTCGTTCGCACGGGAGCGCCAGTCATCGCATTGGGCGCTTATGGCTGGCCTCGAAATGTCGACGTTGCCGTCGCAGTCGATCGCCCCGGTCCACTGAGCCAGGTCAAAGCCAGGGTCAAGATCGCCTCCTTCGGCTCGACGAACGCGGCGATGAATGCGCTGGTTGAGGTGCTTCTTGGCGAACGAAGTGCCCCTGGTCGGCTGCCTGTTTCAGTGCCCGGTCTGCCGCGACAAGGGTGCTGAGCACACCGGTTCGACCAGCCACGCGACGCCCTTGTTGTGCGCGCGCGTGAGCACCAAGACCGCTTGATTAGATCCCTTAAGGGCAAGGCGTTTGCGCAACTGTTCCGGTACGACGTCCACGCCGCGCTTCTTGATCGTCAGTGATCCGATGCCGCGTGCTCGCAGCGCAGCCTTGAGTTGCTTCTCGCGGTAGGGCACTTCCTCGGTGATGCGGTATCCCTTGGCGAAGGGTGTCGTGAAGGCTCCAGATGAGGTGACCCAGGCGATCTTGGGGTCGATCAGATGACCACCCACGCCCTGAGCCACCGCCATCACCAAGCCAGCGCGAATCACGGCGTCATCGGGTTCATACAAAAACTCAGCAACCTCGCCCACCACGGGATCTGGGGAATCCTGCGACTCCAACGTCGCTAGCCCGCCATCTCCAAGCACCGTGGCGCGCCGCGCAGTCGTTGCCAGCATGCCCGACCAGAGCACGGCTTCCTTGAGGGCGCCGTGGTCGCTGACGAACTCGGCCTCGACTCCTTCAGGCACCAACGAGTGCGGGATGCCGGGGGCGGTCTTGATGCAGCTTTCGGTGCGCATCAGCTGGGTCACGAAATCCCACGACGGGAGCCAGGAGTCTGGGGAGAACGATCGGCCCCGCGCGCTTCTGCGCGCCGGGTCGATGTATCTGACCCCAAAGCCACCAAGATCCAAGGAGGTGGCATCGGCTACTGACACCGCGCCTGGCAGACCCAGTGCTGCGAGGTTCGCGCGCGCCATCGCCACGCGAACCGGATCGAGATCGATCCCGGCTGTCGTAAGTCCGGCCTCGGCGAAAGCCAGCAGGTCCCCACCGATGCCACAGCCCAGATCGATGATGGACGACGGGTTCGCGGCCACCACACGGCCTGCGCGATGTCGAGCCACCGGTAGTCGAGTGGACTGTTCGAGGGCTTCGCGCGTGAAG
>CALMMO010000075.1 GCA_937868455.1 uncultured Marmoricola sp. | reverse complement strand
GCCTTGGTGCCTGGCCAGATCTTCTCGGCCATGGCCTCCTCAAAGATCTCTGCGCCTAGCGCCTCGAGTTCAGCCACGGTGTGTCCTGCGATGAAGCTGAGTGCCTCGGTGCGTGCTTGGGCCACGTGCGCCGGGTCCTCAACGCCCACCACACGGAAGTAGGCCTGCTTCCAGGCGGCGCCCACGATGTCTTTGGTCGTGAAGAACTTGCGCCGATGCAGACCGCGAGCCAAATGAAAGATCGAAGCGCCCTGCATGATCGTGTTGTCGACATCAAAGAAGGCCGCAGCGGTGGCGTCTAATGGCACCGCCAAAGCCGCTTCAACCTCAGCTGCCGACGCCGCGGCTTGCCCCGCCATCACCGAACGCTTGGTGAGGTTTGCTGGTCGGTGGTTCACAAGGATCAGCCTAGGCATCACCTCTGCCTGAACTGCGTGAAACACTCCTCACGTGCTGTGCGAGGCGTGCGAATCTCTGATCGGGGCGTGAGTCATGCGGGTTGTCGTCTATAGCCGCGAGGGCTGCCACCTGTGTCACGACGTGCTCGACGTCGTACGGCGCGTGTGCGGAGACGAATTTCGTTTGATCGACATCACGACCGACCCAGAACTTGAGGCCCGATACCGCACCCGGATCCCGGTCACGGCAGTCGACGGCGTGGAGTTGAGCGACTGGTTCTTGTCCGAGGAGCAACTTCGCGCAGCGCTCGGCTAGCAGATCACAGCCCGGTTGGGCTAGCTCGGACCCGGTGTTCGTGACTCTTCCCACATGTGATAGCGCAAAGGTTCTCTCGTTTTGGTTCTCGCGTTCACAAGCTCTTACAGTGGCCCGGAATCCATCGCCGTGACACGGGATCCAATACTCCCGCGGCCGATGAACATGGAGCACACAGCCAGTGACAACGACTCGCATCCCGGAGGCGACCATCGCTCGCCTTCCGGTGTACCTGCGGGCACTTGGCGCACTTGCTGAGGCTTCGACCACGACGTGCTCTAGTGAGGAACTCGCCGCAGCTGCGGGGGTCAACTCCGCCAAACTGCGCAAAGACCTTTCCTATCTCGGGTCCTATGGCACCCGCGGCGTCGGGTACGACGTTGAGTACCTGCGCTACCACATCGCCCGCGAGATCGGCCTGACTCAAGACTGGCCCGTGGTCATCGTCGGCATCGGCAACCTCGGCCACGCGCTGGCCAACTACTCAGGGTTCTCATCGCGCGGCTTCACCACGGTGGCGCTGCTTGATGCTGATCCGAACCGCCAACTCGAGAACGTGGCTGGCATTCCGGTGCGAGCTTTCGATGAACTTGAAGAAATCGTGGCCACCCACCACGTCGCGATTGGTGTCATCGCCACTCCGGCTTCTTCGGCCCAGGGTGTCGCTGACCGCATGGTCGCGGCCGGGCTCACGAGCATCTTGAACTTCGCGCCGGTGGTGTTGTCAGTGCCCGAGGGCGTCGCAGTGCGCAAGGTTGATTTGGCCAGCGAACTGCAGATCCTGGCCTACCACGAGCAGCGCAAACTCGCCGCGCAGCCGCAGGCACCTACGAAGGTGGCCTGGGGATGAGCGTGTTGGTTGTGGGGGTGTCGCATCGTTCGGCCCCCGTCGCGCTCCTGGAGCGCCTCGCGCTGTCGGCAGACGAGGCTGACAAGTTGGCAATCGCGGTCACCGACCACGATCACATCAGCGAGGCGGCGGTGCTGGCCACGTGCAATCGCATTGAGGTGTACGCCGACGTCGAGCGATTCCACAGCGGCACCGAAGCAGTCGGTCGGCTCCTGAGTGATCGCCTGGGTGGTGACCTCGGCGAACTTCTGCCGCACCTCTACGTCCACTACGACGATGGCGCCGTCGCACATCTGTTCAACGTTGCTGCCGGGCTCGACTCGATGGCCATCGGTGAGGGCCAGATCCTGGGGCAAGCCCGCGACGCACTGACTCGTGGTCAAGAGGTCGGCACGATTGGGCCAGCTCTGAACTCGTTGTTCCAACAGGCACTGCGCGTTGGCAAACGTGCCCACGCTGAGACCGAGATCGACCACTCTGCGCCGTCTATGGTCACTGCTGCGTTAGCTCAGGCGAGCACCGTGCTTGGTGATCTGGCTGGCCGGCGGGCGGTTGTTGTTGGTGCTGGATCGTTGGCAGCCCTTGCGGTCGCCACGACCTCACGCGCAGGTGCTGACGTCGTCATCGTCAACCGGAGCTTTGATCGCGCGCTGCAGTTGGCGCACAACCACGACGCAACGGCCCACCCCTTCGAGCAACTTGCTGAGGCCCTGGTCGACGCGCACATCGTGATCTCGTGCACGGGGGCTGCCGGTGTCATCATCGGCCGCGAAGCCATTGCCGCGGTCGGCCATGACGTGGTGCTGGTCGACTTGGCTCTCCCGCACGACATTGACCCATCAGTGGCTGAACTTGAGCGCGCGCACCTGATCAGCTTGGCGACGCTGTCCCAAACCCCCGATGAGGGTGCGGAGCCAGCGTTGGCCGACGTGCGCGCGATTGTTGCCGAGGAACTGGCTGCGTTTGTGGCCGCTCGGCGTTCTGCCAGCGTCACGCCCACGCTGGTGGCCTTGCGTGGCATGGCGACTTCTGTTGTCGACGCCGAGATCGAACGACTGCGCACCCGCGTGCCGTCGCTGAGTGATGCTGAGCTCTCAGAGGTCGCTCAGACCGTACGACGCGTCGCCGACAAACTGATCCATCAGCCGACAGTTCGGGTCAAGGAATTGGCAGCCGAACCTAAGACGGTTTCCTACGCCACCGCCTTGGCTGAACTCTTCGCACTTGACCCAGATGCGGTCGATGCCGTCACGACTCCGGTCACCCTCACGCAGGGAGCCCGATGATGATCAAACTCGGCACCCGAGGGTCGCTGCTCGCACGCACGCAAAGTGGACACGTGGCTGACCTGATCCGCACCCAACTTGGGCGTGAGGTCGAAATGGTCACGGTGAGCACTCACGGTGATCGCAGCAGTGCACCGCTGGCCACCCTGGGTGGCACCGGGGTTTTCGTGAGCGCTCTTCGCGAAGCTCTGCTTGATGGATCGATCGATGTCGCTGTGCACTCGATGAAGGATCTGCCAACCCAACCCGCCGATGGCATCGCTTTGGCTGCGGTGCCGACTCGCGAGGACTCGCGAGATGCACTGGTTGCCCGCGATGGACTCACGCTCTCTGAGCTACCTGCCGGCTCATCGATCGGCACCGGGTCACCTCGGCGCGCTGCCCAACTGCATGCACTCGGGATGAGCTTCGACGTACGCGAAATTCGCGGCAACGTCGACACCCGAATGAACAAGGTGGCCGAAGGCGAACTTGATGCGGTCATCTTGGCTCGGGCCGGACTGGCTCGCATCGGACGCACCGAGGCGATCACCGAAACGCTTGACCCACTTCTCATGCTTCCCGCGCCCGGACAAGGCGCGTTAGCGATCGAAACTCGTAGCGATGACCACTTGCTGCGAGCCGATCTGGCACAACTCGACGACCCCGCCACCCATGCGGCGGTCGCGGCAGAACGTGCCTTGTTGGCTGCCCTCGAAGCCGGATGTTCGGCACCAGTGGGGGCAGTGGCCGAGATCGTCGAGGGCGACGAAGGTGAGGAGTTGTGGCTGCGCGCGATTGCGCTGAGCCTCGACGGCACCTCGTCAGTGCGACGTTCCATCACAGGCTCCCCGGACCACAGTGTGGAGGTCGGCCAGAACCTGGCAGCCCTCATGCTCGAGGACGGGGCAGCCGATTTGATTCATGTTTCTTCGAAGGCGAGCGAGTAATCCCATGCCCAATTCGTCCATCACCGCAAACTCTCAAGGGTGGGTCAGCTTTGTCGGCACCGGACCGGGTGACCCCGGTCTGTTGACCCTCAAAGCGGCTGACTTGATCCGTGAGGCGCAGGTGATCATGACTGACGCCCCCGACCACGAGGCGCTTGTCGCTGGGCTTAACACCAGCGCCGAGTTGATCGATGGTGCCTTCGGTGGCGCTCTCGATCTGGCTCAAGCCGGGCGCGTGAAGCAGGCGATTGCGGCCGCTAAGGCCGGCCACCGCGTGGTGCGTCTGGTCGCCGGTGACGCCGCATTGTGGTCCAGCGTGGCGGAGGAAGCCAGTGCTGTGGCCAAGGCCGGCATTGGCTTCGAGATCGTTCCGGGCGTGTCGGAGGCAGTTGCGGTTCCGGCCTACGCCGGGATGCCCGTGGCCACCAACGATCAGGCCTCCATGGCCGTTGTGCGGTGCCTGCCTAGCTCGGTCGCCACGATCGATTGGGCCTCCTACTCTGGCTGCTCGACGCTCGTCGTGTTGGGCTCGGCTCAATGCCTCGCCGGTGTGGCTTCGGGGCTGATCGAGGCAGGCAAGCCCGGCAACACCCCGGTCTCGTTGACCTGCCGAGGCACCACCACCGACCAGGTGAGTGTGGCTGGCACCTTGGAGTCGATCGTGTCCGAGGCGCGCAACGCCCGCCTCGACGAATCGAGCGTCATGGTCGTGGGCGACGTGGTCAACATGCGCGAGACGCTGTCGTGGTTTGAGACCAAGCCGCTGTTCGGGTGGCGAGTGCTGGTGCCTCGCACCAAGGAACAGGCCGGCACCTTGTCGGCTTCGTTGCGCGGTCACGGCGCAGTGCCTGACGAAGTGCCCACGATTTCGGTGGAGCCCCCGCGCAACCCATTGCAGATGGATAAGGCCATCCGTGGCCTCGTCGAGGGCCGCTACGAGTGGGTCGCCTTCACCTCCATCAACGCAGTCAAGGCGGTGCGCGAGAAGTTCGACGACTATGGCCTCGACGCTCGTGCGTTCTCGGGACTCAAGATTGCTGCGGTGGGCGAAAAGACTGCCGCGGCCATCGAAGACTGGGGCTTGCGCGCTGACCTCATGCCTGCCGGTGAGCAGTCGGCTGCAGGTTTGCTTGCCGAGTGGCCTGAGTACGACGAGATGCTCGACCCGATCAACCGGGTCTTCTTGCCGCGCGCTGACATTGCCACCGAAAACCTCGTGGCCGGGTTGATTGATCTCGGCTGGGAGGTCGACGACGTCACGGCTTACCGCACAGTGCGCGCGGCCCCGCCGCCGGCGCCCATTCGCGAAGCGATCAAGAGCGGCAAGTTTGATGCCGTGGTGTTCACCTCGTCCTCGACCGTGCGCAATCTGGTCGGGATCGCTGGCAAGCCGCACGCGTCGACGGTGATCGCGGTGATCGGTCCGGCAACGGCTAAGACTGCTGAGGAGAACGGGTTGCGAGTCGACGTACTTGCTCCCACGCCCAGCGTCGAGGCCTTGGTTGAGGCACTTGCTGACTTCGGCAACGCCCGCCGCGCAGCCATGGTCGAGTCGGGTCTGCCCGTCACCAAGCCCTCGGAGCGTCGTCCCGCGACGCGTCGCCGGGCTTCGTCGAAGTGATCACGCGGCGTCCGCGCAGGCTGCGGCGCACGCCGGCACTGCGTGAGCTCGTCGCCGAAACCTCGCTACGACCCAGCCAACTGATCTTGCCGGTCTTCGTGCGCGAGGGCGCGATCGAACCGATCGCAATTTCGAGCATGCCTGGGGTCGTGCAGCACTCGCGGGCGACCCTGTTGGCTGCCGCGAACGAGGCTGCTGAACTGGGCCTAGGCGGGCTGATGCTCTTCGGTGTGCCGGAGGTCAAGGACGCCGAAGCTAGTGGCGCGGTTGATCCCGAGGGGATCTTGAACCAGGCACTGGGTTGGGTCAAAGCCGAAGTGGGCGACGCGATTTCGGTGATGGCGGATACGTGTGCGGATGAGTTCACGGACCATGGGCACTGCGGGATTTTGGTGCGAGCGAAGGCGAGCGGCAGCCAGTCCGCCAAAGAATCCAGCGGGATTTTTACGCGAGCGAAGGCGAGCGACGTCGTGGACAACGACTCATCGCTGGAGTTGTACGCCCGCATGGCGGTTGCTCAGGCAAACGCTGGCGCAGACGTGGTCGCTCCCAGCGGCATGATGGACGGCCAAGTTGGGGTGATTCGTGAGGCGCTGGATTCGGCCGGCCACGAGGATGTGGTGATCTTGGCCTATTCGGCGAAGTACGCCTCGGCGTTCTATGGACCCTTCCGTGAGGCCGTTGACTCCTCGCTGGTGGGCGACCGTCGCACCTATCAACAGGATCCGCGCAACGGCCGCGAGGGTGTGTTGGAGGCGTTGCTCGACGTTGAGCAAGGTGCTGACATCGTGATGGTGAAGCCTGCGTTGGGCTACCTGGACGTGATCAGCCAAGTGCGTGCTGCGGTTGATGTGCCGGTGGCGGCCTACAACGTCTCGGGTGAATACGCCATGGTTGAGGCCGCAGTGGCCCAGGGGTGGATCGATCGTGATGCAGCCATCGTGGAGACGTTGACTTCGATTCGTCGCGCCGGGGCCGACATCGTGCTGACTTATTGGGCAGCGCAGGCTGCCCGCCTGCTTGCCTAGGGGACTAGGCGTGCGAATCTCACTGACTTTTCAGGCCGCGAGCCCAAGCCCAAGTGGCTTTGCCTGCCTAGCCGGACGCACAATCTGGAGGTGCCTGTGACCGCGATGACCGAAGTCAATGTTGCTCAACGCTCGGCCCAGTTGCTGGAGCGGGCTCGGGAGGTCATCCCAGGTGGGGTGAACTCACCGGTGCGAGCCTTCAATTCGGTGGGCGGCACTCCTCGGTTTATGGCTCGTGGCATGGGCGCGCGGCTCACCGATGTCGATGGTTGTGAGTACGTCGACTTGGTGTGCTCGTGGGGACCGATGTTGTTGGGCCACGCCCATCCCGGTGTCGAAGCGGCTGTGATCGACGCTTGCCGACGCGGCTCGTCATTTGGCACGCCGACCGAGAACGAAGTCTTGTTGGCCGAGGAGATTGTGGCGCGCACTCCTGTCGATCAAGTGCGACTGGTCTCTTCGGGCACCGAAGCCACCATGAGCGCGATCCGACTGGCGCGAGGTTTCACGGGGCGAGAACTCATCATCAAGTTCGCCGGCTGCTACCACGGCCACGTCGACTCGTTGCTGGCTCAGGCGGGCTCGGGCCTTGCCACTCTGGGGATTCCAGGCACGCCTGGGGTTCCTGAGGCGGCGACGGCCGCGACCATTGTGTTGCCCTATAACGACGTCTCGGCTGTGGAGGCCGCCTTTGTCGAGTACGGCGACCAGATCGCCTGCCTCATCACCGAAGCGGCTCCGGGCAACATGGGCGTGGTGCCGCCGGCACCTGGTTTCAACGAATTCTTGGCCCAGATCTGCACACGTTACGGCGCACTGTTCATCTCCGATGAGGTGATGACTGGGTTCCGCGCGAGCCGCCAGGGTCAGTGGGGTCTCGATGGCGCCACCGAGGGCTGGCGCCCTGATCTGATGACGTTTGGCAAGGTGATGGGCGGCGGATTCCCTGCCGCGGCCTTTGGCGGTCGGGCCGACGTGATGGCGATGCTGGCTCCGCTCGGCCCGGTTTATCAGGCGGGCACGTTGAGTGGAAATCCGGTGGCCTCAGCGGCGGGCCTAGCTACTTTGCGGCTGGCCGATGACGCGGTTTACGAGCGCGTGGCGCAGGTGTCGGAAGCCATCGCGGCTGGGGCAGAAGCAGCATTGACGTCGGCCAGCGTGCCTCACCGGGTGCAACGCACTGGGACGATGTTCAGTGTGTTCTTCACTGACCAGCCTGTCGCCAACTATGCGACGGCTCAGACCCAAAGCACTGGGGCCTTCGCGGCCTTCTTCCACAGCATGCTCAAGCAGGGGGTTTACCTCCCGCCGAGTGCCTTCGAATGCTGGTTCACCAGTGCCGCTCACAGCGATGGCGACGTTGATCGAGTGTTGGCTGCGCTTCCGTCGGCGGCGATGGCGGCTGCCGAGGCTGAGGGGGACGCGCGATGAAGACCGTCGTACACCTGTTGCGTCACGGTGAAGTGCATAACCCCAACGGCATCTTGTATGGCCGTCTGCCGGGCTTTCACCTTTCCGAGCGCGGTCAGCAGATGGCGCAAGTGGCTGCAGAGGCGATCAAAGATCGTGACATCACGGTGCTGAGCGCCTCACCCTTGGAGCGCGCTCAAGAGACGGCAGCGCCCAGCGCGGCGCTGCTAGGTCTGCCTGTGGGTGCCGATGACCGGTTGCTGGAGTCGACCAACATCTTTCAGGGTGAGAGCTTCAAGCGCGGCTACGGAAAATTGCTCAACCCGAAGCTCCTGCGCCATATGTGGAACCCGTTGCGACCCTCATGGGGCGAGGCGTACGCCGAGGTTGCCGAGCGCATGTGGTCAGCCGTGCTCGATGCGCGGATCGCAGCCGAAGGTCATGAGGCGTTGTTGGTCTCACACCAGATGCCGATCTGGATCACTCGGTTGCATGCTGAGGGTCGTTCGTTCATTCACGACCCACGCAAGCGCCAGTGCACGTTGTGCTCGCTGACAAGTTTCACCTTCGAGGGGGATCAGTTGCACTCGGTCGGCTACAGCGAGCCAGCTGCCTACTTGATCCCTGAGGCTGACCGCGGCGCAAACTTTTCCTCTGGCGGGGCGGACGAAACTCCGTGAAAGCGACCGTGGCCACCCTGAGTGCAGTCTTGAGTGCTGTGCTCGTGATGCTCACTGGCTGCGGTTCCACAGGGGGCACGGGCGATAAGGGCTATGTGTCCTCAAGTGGCGTGATCTCGGTGGTCGCAGTCAAAGATCGCGTCAAGCTCAACGCTTTGGGTGGTGAAACTCTCGATGGCACGTCTTGGTCGCTAGCCGATCACCTGGGCAAGCCTGTCGTGGTGAACGTGTGGGCGTCGTGGTGCCCACCGTGTCGAGCCGAGGCCGACGACGTGAGTGCGGCTGCCAAGCAACTGGGCTCGCGAGCGAGCTTTGTTGGGCTGAACATCCGAGACCCGCGTCGAGCAGATGCGCTCGCGTTCGAGCGCACCCACGAGTCGACGTACCCGAGCTTGTATGACCCCTCTGGCACGTTGCTGCTGGCCTTCCGTGGCACGTTGCCACCCAACGCCTTGCCGAGCACTGTGGTCATCGACTCTCAAGGTCGGGTGGCTGCGATCGTGCTCGGCCCGCTGCCTTCGGCAACCACCTTGGTTGATCTCGTTGGAGATGTTGAGAAGTGAGCGGTTTCCAGGACGCGGTGCTCAGCGGGTCGATGCTGGTTGCTATCCCCATTGCGCTGTTGGCCGGCCTGGTGTCGTTCTTTTCGCCGTGCGTGGTGCCGCTGTTGCCTGGCTACTTCTCCTACACGACCGGACTCTCGGCGGCCGATCTTGGCTCGCATCGTCGTGGCCGGATGCTGCTGGGCAGCGTGCTGTTTGTTCTGGGCTTCAGCGCAGTTTTCGTCGCCGGTGGCGTGCTGTTCGGGGCTGTGGGGGAGTGGCTGTTGGTCTGGCGGCGCCCGATTCAGATCGTGCTGGGGGTGGTGACGATCGTGGTCGGCCTGGCTTTCCTGGGTTTGGTGCCGTTCTTGCAGCGCGAATTCCGAGTGCATGCGCTGCCCGCGGTTGGACTGGGCGCGGCGCCGTTGCTGGGCTTCATGTTTGGCCTGGGCTGGACGCCGTGTTTGGGGCCGACGCTGACAGCTGTGTGGAGTCTGGCCGCGCAAGAGGCATCTGCGGTGCGCGGTGCGGTGCTGTCGTTCGCCTTCTGCCTCGGGCTGGGGCTGCCGTTCGTGGCGGCCGCGTTGGCGTGGCACCGGATGCTGGGTGCGGTTGCCTGGGTGCGCAAGCACCAACTGTGGGTGCTGCGCTTGGGCGGCGGGCTGCTCGTCGCAGTTGGTTTGCTCCTGGTCACGGGCACCTGGGACTTACTCGTCGCCTGGCTTCGGGCCTTCTTCCCTGACATCACGGTGGCGATATGAGCAACACAACCCCGGCCTTGAGTGCCGCCGAATTGCTCCGGTGGGCATGGCGGCAACTGACCTCGATGCGCACCGCCCTGATGTTGTTGCTCCTGCTCGCGATTGCGGCAGTGCCGGGCTCGGTCGTGCCGCAAGAGGCAATCAACGCTTCTGCCCTGGCGAACTGGCAAGACGCGCACCCGAAGCTCACTCCGATCTACGACAAAATCGGCCTGTTCCACGTCTACTCATCGGTGTGGTTCGGCGCGGTCTACGTGCTGTTGATGATCTCGCTGGTGGGCTGCATCTTGCCTCGCTGCGCGGTCTATTGGCGTGCGCTGAAGCTGCCACCCCCGGCCACTCCCAAGCACCTTTCCCGGTTGCCCGAACACGCGAAGTTCTCCGTCGAGGCCAGCACCGATGAAGTGCTGGCGCGGGCAAAGGCGGCGCTCAAGAGCTACCGGATTGCTCAGTTCGACAACTCCTTGGGAGCCCAACGCGGTCACCTGCGCGAGGCGGGCAACCTGGTCTTCCACCTCTCCATCTTGATCGTGCTGGGCGGCTTCGCATTCGGATCGCTCTTTGGGTTTAAGGGCGGCGTCGTGGTGGTCACGGGCGATGGCTTTAGCAACGCCATCACCCAGTACGACGACTTTGCCCCCGGCCCGATGTTTAAGCCCACCGACTTGGAGCCCTTCAACTTCAAGCTGCAAAAGTTCAACGTCGAGTTCATTACTAAGGGCCGATCCTTTGGCGCCGCCCGCAACTTCTGGGCCGACCTAGCGATCGTGGACAAACCAGGTGCCACCCCGCGCGTGGAACGCCTTGCGGTCAACCATCCACTCAGCGTCGGCAGCACAGACATCTTCTTGATCGGGCACGGCTATGCGCCCCACATCACGGTGCGTGATGGCAACGGTGACATCGCCTATTCGGGTCCGAGCGTGTTCTTGCCCGAAGGCACTGACTTCCGCTCGTTTGGGGTGGTGAAGGTGCCTGACGCGAAGCCGACGCAGCTGGGCTTTGAGGGTGAGTTTTACCCGACGTACGCCTTCACGCCGGAGCGTGGCGCCTTCACCGTCTTTCCCGACGCCCTCGACCCGGCCATGTCGTTGCTCAGTTATCAAGGTGACCTAGGCCTCGACGACGGCCGACCTCAATCGGTCTATGTGCTGGACAAGAGCGCGATGAAGCCGATTCTGAAGGCCGATGGCAAGCCAGCGCGCCTGGATTTGCACCCGAACGACACGGTCAAACTGCCCGACGGCTTGGGCACGGTCACGTTCGACGGGCTGAGCCGATTTGTGAAACTTCAGATCAGCCGCACCCCGGGCAACTGGGTCGCGCTGCTGGGCACGATCATTGGTCTGATCGGCTTGATGGGCTCGCTGTTTGTGCGTCCTCGACGCGTGTGGGTGCGGGTGCAGCCAGACGCGGAAACCGGTCACACGTTGGTAGAGGTCGGCGGTCTGGACCGCTCGAGCGTCTCGGATCTAGCAACTGAGGTGGATCGCATTGCGGACGCACTCGGAAGGGAACACACGTGAGCAAGCTTGCCTTTGAGTCGCTGAGCCAGCAGGCAGTAGTCGGCGCTGGAGTGCTCTATTTCTTGGCGTTCTTGGCCCAACTGGCTGGCCGCCGGGTGGCTCAACCCGCCGCCGATGGACCCTCCGTGCTCGCAAACCTCGGGGTCACCATGTTGCCGATGGCAGCGCTGGTGCACCTGGGTGCGCTGGTAACTCGCGGGCTGGCCGCTGAGCCGGTGCGGGTGCCCTGGGGCAACATGTATGAGTTCACCTTGACCGCAACCTTCGCGGTCGTTGCGACCTATCTAGCCACGATGCGCCGGTGGTCATTGCGGTGGATGGCGCCCTGGGTGACGGGATTTGCCATCGTCGTACTCATGGCCGACTCGCTGTGGCTCTATGAGGGGGTCACGCCGCTGCGCGATGCCCTGCAATCACCCTGGCTAGTCATTCACGTGGTCGCAGCCATCATCGCCACCGGGGCCTTCGTGTTGGGCGGGATGGCCTCGGGGCTCTATCTGCTCAAAGAGCGTTGGCCTGACCGTTTCACCAAGGTGCCCACGCTCGAGGTTCTTGATCAGTTGGCCTACCGGATGCACGCCTTCGGTTTTCCGGTGTGGACGTTTGCTGCTCTGATTACCGGGCCGATTTGGGCACATCAGGCCTGGGGTAGTGCCTGGAACTGGGACCCCAAAGAGGTGTGGGCGTTTGTGACTTGGGTGGGTTACGCGGCCTACTTGCACGCCCGCGCGACCGCCGGCTGGAAGGGCAGTCGGGCTGCTGTCGTCGCCTTGGTCGCGTTGGCCACGCTGATCTTCAACTTTGTTGGGATCAACTTCTTCTTCGGCTCAGGCAGCATGCACAGCTATGCACAGGGACTTGTGGAGCACCTAGTTCTTCGGTCGCCGGTCTAACTCACGCAAGAAGTCGTCGTCATCGTCGGGGCCGATCGGCCCGCGGCGTACGTCGTTAGCTGGCGGCATCTGGCGACGCCGATCGATCACCCAGAACACCCCGTAGACCACAACTGCAGCCAGAACTAGGACCAAGACGAAACGCAACATGAGTCCAGTCTAGGAACCTGTGGCTAGTCGAGGTCCTCTTTGGCTTTGCTTGCCTCAAATGCCGCGGTGGCGCGGTCGGCACGATCTTGAACCCGGCGAGCGAAGCGGTCTCGCGGACCGGCAAGGAGTTTCCACGACGCCACGGATGAAATCACCGCAGCGATCAATGCGGCTGGGATGAAATCGATGGTGCTGTCGAAGAGGCCCCACACCGCCAACGTCAGTGCCATGGCTCCTGCGAAGAGGAGAAAACGCAAGCCGGTGTAGATCTCGGTGGTCGCCGTATCATTAAAAAAAAAACTTTGGCTGAAGCGCCGTGAGGTGGCCCCGGAGCTAGCTGGCTATCAGCAGGCCAGCGAAAACGCCCAGCCCGTAGAGCAGTTCAGCGGCTCCGGTCAGTTGCAAGACCTTCACCAGGTCGTGGCCTACTGCGCCCGAGCGGACGGTGCGGATGGCCTTGGTGGCCGGGGCAAGGAAGGCGAATCCGAGGGCAGCCCAGGCAGAGGTGCTCATCGAGATGCCAACCAGGGCGATCGCGGCCCCCACGAGCATGAAGACATAGAGGGCTCGGGTGCGTTGATCTCCCAAACGCACTGCCAGGGTCAGTTTGTTGGCCACCTTGTCGGTGGGGATGTCGCGCAGGTTGTTGGCGACCAAGATGGCGCTGGCAAGGGCGCCGATGCCGATAGCGCAGTACCACGCTGGCAAGGGCAATTGTTCGGCTTGCACGTACGTCGTACCAAGCACTGCGACGAGCCCGAAGAACACGAAGACCATGACCTCGCCGAGTCCGGCGTAGCCATAGGGCCTCGACCCGCCGGTGTAGTACCACGCCGCCACGATGCTCACGGCACCTAACGCGACCAACCACCAACTGGTGGTGAGCGCCAGCGCGACCCCGGCGACAGCAGCCACCCCGAACGACGCGAAAGCCGCGACCTTCACCTGCGATGCGGCAGCCGAGCCAGAGCCCACCAGACGCAGTGGACCCACCCGATCAGCGTCGGTGCCCTTGATGCCATCGGAGTAGTCGTTGGCGTAATTGACCCCGACCTGCAACGCCAAGGCCACCACCATGGCTAAGGCGGCTTTCCACCAGACCTCGCTGTGGTTGAACGCAGCGACGCCCGTGCCAGCCAGCACGGGAGCGATCGCGGCAGGGAGGGTGCGCGGGCGAGCGCCCTCAATCCATTGCCCAGGTGTAGCCATGTCGCACATCCAACCAGCGGCGCGCATTAGGTTGTGGACGTGGGTTCACTTTGGCCGGTCTCTGGAGAGCAAGACGAGATCATCGACCTGCTCTCGGCCTGGCTCAGCGACCCCGATGAGCCGCGGCCGTTGGTGATTGAGACCTCAGGCTCGACTGGCGAACCCAAACGGGTGCGGCTATCGCGACGGGCGTTGCTTGCCTCTGCTGATGCCACCCATGCTCGACTTGGCGGTCCGCGCCCGTGGACCCTGCTGGTGCCGGCGACCTATGTCGCAGGTGTGCAGGTGATCGTTCGCTCATTGCGCGCTGGCTTTCGGCCCTTCCGTGAGTTGGGTGGCGAGGGCTACCTCTCGCTAGTGCCCACCCAGCTGAGCAAGTTCCCATTGGAGGATTTGGTCGGCTATGACGCGGTGCTGGTCGGTGGTGCTCGGGTTGATCCCCACGTGCGAGCACGGGCCGAGCAAGGTGGCGTGCGGGTTGTAGCGACGTACGGCATGAGCGAGACATGCGGTGGCGGTGTCTACGACGGAGTGCCCCTCGAT
>CALMMO010000074.1 GCA_937868455.1 uncultured Marmoricola sp. | reverse complement strand
ACCACGTAGATCGCGATCAGGGTCGACACGAATCCAGGGGTCGCGCCGAGCCCGTAGCCGAGCTTGGCCGGGTCGGCCTGGGCGTACGTCGAGAGTGGGATCTGTGCCCCCAACACACTCATGCCGAACAAGAAGGCGGTCAACTGCACTGGCCATTGACCGCGCGTTGCCAGAAGTTTGACGTCGACCAATGGCTCGGCGTGGGCAGCCTGGTGGCGCCAGAAGGGCACAAAGGCGGCCAGACCGAGCGCGAACACCAACCAGGCGAGGAGAGACCCGGGGCCTTGCAGGCGGATCAAGATCAGACCGGCCATCAAAATCAGAATCGCAACGGTGACCAGCCCGAACCCGGCCCAGTCGAGTTTGCCGTCATCAAGCGCTGGGGTCTCGGGCACGCCCCAGGCGATAGCGAGGCAGGCCAAGGTGACCACGGCGGCGGGGATCATCAACAGCGAATTCATCGACATCGTGCCGACCAGTTGACCTGCTGTCAGCGCGGCTGCGATCACCCCAAGTTCGAGGAAGACCACCAAGACGGCCGCCGAGCGTCGGGTCAGGCGTTGTTGGGCGCCAGTCTCCGCCGTACGTCGGTGAATGATGCTCACCTCAAGTGGCAACCACACGGTTAAGAACCCTTGCAGCGACCACGCCACCAAGAAAGTTTGGAAGTTCGGTGCCAGGGCGACTCCCCAGGAGGCGATAGCCGTAGCGATGGCACTGCCGAGCAATACCTTGCGGTGCCCCTTGAGGTCACCTAATCGGGCCAGCACCGGCACGATCAGTGCAGACACGACTAACTGAGCGGCTTCGAACCAGTTCGCGCCTGCCGTGGAGATCGACAGGTGTTGGGTGATCTGCGGAACGATCGGGGTGTAGAAGCCCTGCAGCGTGCCGCTGGCAATCTCGACGGCGGCCAAGAACCCCACGATGCCAAGCAGTTTCACCTTGATCGGTGCGGTCATGAGGGGATCCTTTCGATGAGGTGGCGGTACCACCTGATGCCTGCGGTGAAGTCCTCAACGCCGAGGTGCTCGTCATAGGAGTGCAGCGAGGCGCGCTGCGGCTTCGACATGCGAAATGGGGTGAAGCGATAGACCCGGGGGCAGATGGCGTGGAAGTGCCTGGCATCGGTTGCGCCCATCACGACGTACGGCGTGGCGACGGCATCTGGAAACACCTGCTCAACGCATTGTTCTAAGAGCCGAAAGGCCGAATCGTCGACGGGTGAAACTGGTGAGGGCTCATTGGCATCGTGCACGCTGATGCTCACCTGGTCGTCGTTGACTGCCTTTGTGACGTGACTGAGCACCGACGCGACTGTGTCTCCCACCAGGATGCGGATATTGACCGCAGCCGATGCGCTCGTGGGGATCACGTTGTGAGCGGGTGCGCCACGCAAGGTGGTGGTCACTGCCGTCGTACGCGTCATGGCATTGGTCTCTGGTCCCGCGGCCTGAAGCGCCCGTGCCACGACCGCCCGCATCTTGGCGGCATTTGCCAGCAAGGGTTTGAGCGCCCATGGGGCGTGGGGGGTGATGCGGCGAAAGAG
>CALMMO010000073.1 GCA_937868455.1 uncultured Marmoricola sp. | reverse complement strand
CACACTGGTTGTCAATCATGAGCGTCCACGGGTTGCTGTTTGCGCCGGTAAATCGGCCAAGCTACGTGCTCACCGTGCCCCAGGCGCTGGCCAACAACTACGTCACCGACTTCGACCACGAGGATCTGGGGCGGCTGCGACTGCCCGGCTTCCCGGTGCAGTTCGAAGGGTTCAGCGCCGGCCCTCAAACTCGAGCACCTCGACTCGGTGAGCACACCGTTGAAGTACTCCAGGAATTGGGACTCAACCCTGATGCACTGCAAGCGGCCGGAGCGATCCCGAGATGAGTTGGTACCGCGCCAGCGGCGCCACCTTGCCCTTCGGGTCACTCGAAGCCGCCCATGGCGTGGCCATGGAGGGCTATTTTTGGCGCATCACCGACCCCGCTACTGCTCGGGTCTTTGTGGCTCTGATTGGTGTCAATCGAGGACCTGATGGCCCGTGGGCAACCATCGGGTTGGCCAGCAACGACTTCTTGCGGTTGGCCGATCCCGATGGCGCGGTGGCTGCACCTCGGGGGCTCGGCGCATCGAGCGGGCAATACTTTGAGGGCAGTGACCGCTTGTTGCGGGTTGACCTCGGCCCTGACGCCAAACTGCAAGCGACTCTGTCTCCCGATGCCCGCTGGCCGCGGCAGTTCGTGGGCGGCTCATCGCTGTTCCAGTCAGTGCCAGCGCTCAATCAGTATTGGCACCCTTGGCTGCTGGGTGGCCGCGCCACCGGCACCGCCCAGTTGGGCGATCAAACCTTCACCTTCACCGATGCAGCAATTTACGGCGAGAAGAACTGGGGCAAGGAAGGCTTCCCCGACTCCTGGTGGTGGGGCCAGGCCCAGGGCTTCGACGATCCCGAGGCATGTGTGGCCTTCGCTGGAGGCGAGGTAGTCGCCGGGCCGCTGAAGACGACGGTCACCGCGCTCGTCGTACGCCTCCCTAATGGGGAGGTGATCCGTCTTGGAAACCCCCTGGTCTCCCCAGTGACCGCACAGGTCGGCGACGAGCGCTGGTCACTGCGCGGGCGAGGCTTTGGCTATCGCATCGAAGTGGAGGCAACCGCGCCCCTGGGCCAGGCCCACGTGTTGCCGGTGCCGCTGCCCTCGCAGCGCCGAAACACCGCCGGAGCGATCGAACATCTCTCTGGCCAGATGAGTGTCAAAGTGTGGCGCCGAGGCAATCTGCTCTGGCAGGGCCACACCACCCTCGCGGGCCTCGAACACGGTGGCTTGGCTAGATCGGAAGCCGAACTACGGCGACGAGGCGAGCCAGCAGGCGCCACCGGAGCAGCCCCTATGCGAGACCCCAATGCCTGACATGGGTAACCACCCTCGAGGCTCGGACATTACCGATCCCGCCCCGCACGCAAACCTACGAAACGGTTCCGATCAAGCGTCTTTAGGTAGCCCTTCATGAGAGAACGCCGGGCGCTGTCCTGCACAGTTGAAAAGAAGCCCTGTTCAGATTGAGACAGCCCGACTGTCTCAATCTTCTTCCTGAGAAGAGCCAAGGTGCAGCACAGATCGGCTACTTGGAACAGGCTGTAGTCCGCTGGGACCACTCGACGCACTTCAACGCTTAGGTGAGCATTGAAAACAATGTTCACAAGATTGGTTATCTCCTTCTGCCCGTTGTCGTAGTAGATCACTACCCGATCCCAGGCATTGAAGTAGTCGGAATGAGATCGAATCAGCATGCTCAACTCTCGGGACATCGCGCTAAGCAACTGGTCACTGTCAGCAAATTGCCGCTTACTGAAGACCAGCGAATGATGCGTAACCCGCGTGGCTCTTGCGAAGTCGAACAGCACTCGAAAAATTGCCCGACGCTCTGGCATGGTGAGTAGCCGATAGTCATGCTCACGACGTATCAAGGGACCCGTGTGAATGGCGTGACGGGCAGGAAATCCCCTAATCGTCAACGCTTCGTGGAGCTTCTCCAACTCGCCGGCAATGTCGTTATGCTGATCGTGAAACACGAGGCTCAATACGTAAAAGGGTGAGTGTGTCTCGAAGGTGCCGAAGTCACCAGACTCGTCGATGAAGATGCTCAGCTCTCGCACGGCGGCATTCCTACAAATGACTTGAGGCGGGAGTATCCCGCCTCAAGTGAACGGCAGGGGATGTCCCCGCCTAGTGGTTGGACCAGGGCCTAGTGGCCAGCCCAGGTCTAGACGGTAGCACCGGCCCCGCAGGAACCAAAGAAGATTTCACAACCCCTCGTCCCTGAGGGCAGGCCCCCCGTT
>CALMMO010000072.1 GCA_937868455.1 uncultured Marmoricola sp. | reverse complement strand
GTCTCGTCTGACGAGTTTCGCGAACCCCTTTGACCACTTCCATGGCAGCGGCTGGCAAAGCGCGCACGGGCTGCTCGGCATCGCCAGCGGCGGCCTGTTTGGGAAAGGCATTGGCGCGTCGCAGCAAAAGTGGGGCAACCTTCCCGCGCCCCACACCGACTTCATTTTCGCCGTGCTTGGCGAAGAACTCGGTCTGGCGGGCACCTTGTTGGTGTTGGCGCTCTTTGCTGGCATTGCCTGGGCTGGCATCAAGATTGCAGTGACCAGTTCGGAGCCATTTGTGAGGTACTTCGCCGCAGGCATCACGGTGTGGCTCACCGTGCAGATGGTGATCAACATCGGCATGGTGTTAGCGCTCTTGCCGGTGATCGGCCTGCCGCTGCCCTTCGTTTCCTACGGTGGCTCCTCACTGGTGCCGGAGTTGGTGTCGATCGGACTGTTGATTTCCTTTGCGCGTCGCGAGCCACGCGCGGCTGCGGTGCTTCGACAGTTGGCACGGGCTCGTGCACGTGAGCGCGCGGTGCGCCGTGGAGGCGCCCCATCATGAGCCGAGTCCTCCTTGCTGGGGGCGGCACGGCAGGTCACACCTCGCCGCTGCTTGCCACCGCTGACGCGTTGCGACGGCGCGACCCAGACATCGAGATCGTGGCGATGGGCACTGCTCGTGGCCTCGAAACCCGAGTGATCCCAGCCGCTGGCTACCCCCTCGAACTAGTGCCCCCAGTGCCCCTGTCTCGTTCGTTGAACCTCGATCTGCTCAAGACACCGCTCAAGGTGCGAGCCGCAGTCGCTGCAGCATTGGAAGTTCTTGATCGGATCAAGCCAGACGTCGTCGTGGGATTTGGTGGCTATGTCAGCGTGCCGGCATATCTGGCTGCCCGTCGACGCGCGATACCCATCGTCGTACACGAAGGCAATGCGGTGCCTGGCATTGCCAACAAGCTCGGTGCTCGGCTGACGTCGTACGTCGCCACCTCATTTCCCGGCAGTTCGTTACCCCACGCCGTGTTGACTGGCTTGCCGATCCGCAGGCTCATCTCGACCTTGGACCGCGCGGCATTGCGCGAGGAGGCACTGGCACATTTCGGCCTTCGCGATGACCTACCGACGTTGCTGGTGACCGGCGGCTCTCAAGGAGCACGGCGACTCAATGAGTCAGTGTGTGCAGCCGCAGATGCTTTTGCGGCCGCTCAGGTGCAGGTCCTGCACATCGTGGGTCCGAAAGGCGAGGCCTCGCCAGTGCCCATCGAGGGTGGACCGCCCTACGTTGTGGTCGATTTCGTTGACCGGATGGACCTGGCCTACTCGGCCGTCGATGCAGTGCTGTGTCGTTGCGGGTCAAACACCGTGACCGAAGTTAGCGGCGTTGGATTGCCAGCAATCTTCGTGCCGCTGCCGATCGGCAATGGGGAGCAAGCCCATAACGCCGAGCCTGTCGTCGATGCAGGCGGAGCGATCTTGGTGAGTGACACCGAACTCACACCCCGTTGGGTGCGCGAGCACGTGCCAAGTCTTCTCAACGACGAATCCCGCTTGGCGCACATGTCGAGCCGGGCATCAGGAGTGATCGCCTTGGACGGGGATGAACTCCTAGCAGATCTGATCATGAAGGCGATGAAGTGAAGATCGCAGTCCCTGAAAACATTGATGCCCCCGAAGAGCTAGGCCGGGTGCATTTCGTAGGCATAGGTGGGGCCGGACTGTCCGCCATTGCGCGGATCATGGCTGCCCGAGGGGTGCCGGTGTCTGGCTGCGATGGTCAAGAATCGCCGGTCCTCGACTCACTGCGCGCCTTGGGAATCGAGTGTCATGTTGGCCACGACGCGAGCCATGTCTTCCACGCAGGCCAGCAACGAGCCGACACCTTGGTGGTCTCCACTGCAGTTGCTGAAACCAACCCGGATGTGGTCGCCGCTGGTCAACACGCAATCACTTTGCTTCCGCGATCGGCTGCGGTCCAGTCGATGCTGCTCAACCGCAAGGCGATCGCCATCGCAGGCACTCACGGCAAGACCACCACGACCTCATTGCTCACCGTCGCGCTCCGGCACTGCGGAGCCGACCCTTCCTTTGCGATTGGGGGCGAACTCGCCTCCACGGGCACCAACGCGCATGACGGTGTCGACGAGCTATTTGTTGCTGAGGCCGATGAGAGCGACGGCGCCTTCTTGGTCTACACGCCCTTTGGTGCGATCGTCACCAACGTCGAGTCGGACCATCTCGACAACTACGGCACCGACGAGGCCTATCACGAGGCGTTCGAAACGTTCTTGGGTCGGATCGCAAACTTCGTGGTGCTGTGCACTGACGACCCCGGTGCAGCTGAGCTTCTGGCACCCGCACGCGCGCTCGGCTTGAAGGCCATCTCAGTGGGGGAGAGCGAGGGAGCGGACCTGCAAGCGACCCACCTCCGGTTTGTTGGCAAGACCTCCACCTTCGAGGTTCGTCGTGGCCTCGAAACACTCGGCAGCGTGACCCTGCAGATCCCAGGGCGCCACTATGTGCTGGACGCCACCGCTGCTCTGGCTGCTGGGCTCGAACTCGGGTTCGATTTTGAGGATCTCGCGGCCGGACTCGGTTCATTCACGGGCACGCGAAGGCGCATGGAATTCAAGGGCGAGCACGCCGGTGTGCGCGTCTATGACTCCTATGCCCATCACCCCACTGAGATCGCTGGTGACTTGCAAGCGGCACGTGCACTCGTGGGGGACGGAAAGCTCGTGGTCGCGTTTCAACCCCACATGGTTTCTCGCACACGCATCTTTGGATCGGCCATGGGGGTTGCCCTCGGTGCAGCCGATGCGGTGGTCGTGATGGATATCTACTTGGCTAGAGAACAGGCCGACCCCGCCGTCACTGCGCACCTGATCGCAGACTCGGTGCCACACGATCAGGTCATCGTCGAACTGGACTTTGACCTCGTCGCTCAGCGTCTAGTCGATCAGGCCGACCCGGGTGACGTGGTGCTGACCCTGGGTGCTGGCACCGTGACAGAAGTAGGCCCACAGGTCCTGGCACTGCTTGAGGGCCGCCTGTGAAACTCAAGAAGTCGGCTCCCGTCTCGATTGGCCCAGAAGAGGAAACGATTCGGCTCGAGGCCGAACTCTTCAATAGGCGACGTCGTAGTGGCATGCTGCGTCGGCTCAAGCCGTGGCTCCTCGCTGCGGCTGGATTGATCGTTGTTGGGGTGCTGGGATGGCTGGTGTGGTTCTCGCCGTACTTGCTCGCCGAGCGGGTGAGCGTGAGTGGCGTCAAAGTGCTTCATCCGCCACAGGTCATTGCGCGGGCCGATGTGCCCAAGGTTCCACTCATCAGCGTTGACATCGACAAGATTCGTGCAGCTGTGGCCAAGTTGCCGCCGGTGAAATCGGTTGAGGTATCTCGTTCGTGGCCCCACACGATCAAAATTGACATCACTGAGCGCACTGCTATTGCGGTTGTGCCGCGGGGAACCCAATTCGCCGGCATGGATGAGTCAGGGGTGCTCTTTCGCGATTACCTCACCAAGCCAGCAAAGCTCCCACTCATCGCTGACAGTGCGTCAGCAGATCGGGAAGCCCGACAGGAGGCCGCGCACGTTGTCGGTTCGCTTAGCCCGGCACTGTGGTCGCGGGTGGAAAGTGTCGAGGTGACCTCGATTGATGGCATCACTTTGGTGATGCGCAATGGTCAACGGGTGGGCTGGGGGAGGGCCAGCGGTTCTGAGGCCAAGGCCGAGGTGCTGGAGATCTTGAT
>CALMMO010000071.1 GCA_937868455.1 uncultured Marmoricola sp. | reverse complement strand
CTACACGACGCTCTTCCGATCTAGATCGGAAGAGCGTCGTGTAGGGAAAGAGTGAGTCACAGGTTTACTTGTGACTTTTCCCCTAGTTCACACCCACCAGAAACACGCGCCCACGGCTGTCGACTTTGAGGGTTGCAACGCGGGATTGCTTCCAGTTGAACTCCGCCGCCTTGGTTTGAGGCAAGAAGTAACTCGATGCCCCGCACTCGATCGCAGAGAACTTGCGCTGGCAGGCCAAGTAGGTGCCAGATGCAGGTCGGGTGCGGCTCGCAGAGGTGGCCTCCCAGGTGTCCCCTGACTTTCCAACAGTCACATAGACGGGTTCGTTGGCATCTGCCTCTGTGGCGAACTTCGTGATGCTGGGGTAGTTCAGCGCGACGTACGCCCCCCTGAACGGGTCGATGGGGTCCACAGGTGCAACCTTCATGGTGATGACCGTGCCGGTGGCTGCGGCGCTGAGTTGTCCAAAGACCCCAGCGATGACTAGCCCGATTGAGACGAGGGCGACGGCGATGAGTCGGCGGATCATGACTGCTCTCCTTGAAGTGATTCGGCCAGTTCGCGCCGACCGCGGTCAGCTAAGAATCCGGTGGTGACGAAGATCGCTCCGAGCACCACAAACAGCCAGCCGCCTTGGATTAATCGGGCGAAGACCGCAAAGCTTTGGAAGGTCACGAAGGCCACGAGGCTGACCACAGAGATGACCATCACCAGATTGCTTTCGCGCATGATGGCAACGCTGGCGAACCAGGCTGCGGCGGCGACGAAGGCAACCACTGCCAATGCAGAGTGAGCCCAGTCGTTGACGCTGAGGTGTTCGCCGCCAGCGACTCGCCAGCTCACCAGCACGGCACCCAGGGCCATGACGAGACCCGCCGCCGTGGATTCGAAGCGTTTGAGACCACGCTCTCCGGACAACACGTATCCAACGAGAGCCACGATGCCTGCCAGTACTGCGACAACGATGGCTGGCGTTGTCCACAGCGCCTGATCAAGGTTGGTGTTGGGTACGGCGGCAACGAACAGTCCCACCAAGCTCAACGCCGCGCCAGCGATTCGCCACGGAATCGCGAAGCTCCGAGGTCCCCACCGACCGTGGAGAGTGGCAACAGTTGCGCAGATGACTCCAGCAGCAAGAATGCCGATCACCACTGGCAGCACGCTGTGAGCATGTTGCCCGAGGTACCACTCAAGCCAGCCGATCCCGGTGCCGATCCCGACAATGAGTGGGGCCATGCCGCGAACGGCGTACGCCAACATCAACGCACCAAGGGCCCACACGCCAAGAAGCTTCGGCTCGTATGCGGGAACTTGCAGACTCTGAGCCGTTTGCATCACCACGGCCCCGAACGCCAATGCTGCGATCCCCTGTGCCACCTGCCCCAGGGTGGATTGCCCTCGCTTGTCGAACCACCAGATCGCCGCCAGGCTGGTCAGCCAGAAGGCAACGACGATCGCGATTCGCAACAAGGGGGAAAGCTCATCGAGGTTGGCGGCGACCAGCCAAATCAGCCCAATGCCTGCGAATGCGCCGCCTAGCGTGAGTGCAAGTTTGACCAGGCTAAAACGCGCTGAGACTTCGTAGCCGTCTCTAATGGTGGTGGCAGCGGAGGGCTCAATGAGCCCTTGAGATTGCCAGTACGTCAGTTCGCGCGCGAGCCAATCGTGTTGGGTCTTGGTCGCTCGTCGAGGGGCAGCCATATTCATGGCTCCAGCCTGACACGTTCGCAAGCCCCTGCGAATGAGTCGAAGTACTCAACTTCCGGAAGCAAAGTTGGAGTCAGGCACCAACTGCCAACCTGGCAGCCCCGCGCTTAGGGTCGCTCTCACTTCGCTAATCAGTGGCAACGCAGTCACTAGGTTTGGGGCCGCTAGAAAGGCCCATATTCGCACTACACGGTCTTCGTGGCGTACCCGAATGTGCTCGACGCCTGGGTGAGTCACGAGGAGTGCTTTGATGCGATCGAGTTGTGTTTGGTCCAGTTCGCCAGCCGTGAGCGCCCCTCGTGTCAGCTGCATTGAGTACATGATCAAGAGTTGGCCTATGTGGTGGCGGGGGATGTTGGTCTACGTCGAAATGGCGAGTCGAGGTCTCAATGGTGAAGCGGGTTTGAAATCGGGGCAATCCAAATGAAGCCACCGTATGGGCCAGATGTTGGGGAGGAAGACTTCATGGCTGATGCTGGAGCGGCGCTGAGCAAGGTTGTGCCGACACTCAGGGCCGCGATGAGTGTGCTTGCTGCGAACCGACGGATGAGTGCGGGACGAGTCATATTGATCATCACTTTCTTGGGTCATGGAGCTTGGTGAAGCACTTGCAATGGCAACTGTGGCGGGAGTCGACTCCATGTGTCGATAGATTGCTCCTGGCCGGAGGTTGCCTGGCAGCTTTTGACGCGGGAGGGGCGGCAATGCCACAACATTTTCTCGATCCGTTGGTGGAACGGGTCTACTCGTTAATGCTTGCCGAACCAGGCGTGTCGCTGTCGACATTGGCACAACAAGCTGACATGTCGGAGCCTCAAATCAGAGACGCCTTAGATCTACTCGCCGATATGGACCTTGTTTCTCCGGATGGGGCTACCGGAGACCTTCGCCCGGTATCGCCTCGCCTGGGCCTGGCGAAATACATCAACGACGCCGAGGCGGAGCTTGAACGCCGGCAGTCGGAGCTATCCCAAGCCAGATCTGCCCTAGCTCGGTTGGCGGCTGAGCAGGATGCCGCACAAAACCGCGAGTCATTAGTGCGGATCGTTGGATTGGAGAGCGTGCGGATGCGCCTGGCTGAGATGGCAGCAACGGCGTCCCGAGAGTGCCTGACGTTCTTCCCTGGTGTTGCGCAGACCCCCGACGCACACAATGCCAGCGTCCCTCTGAATGAGGCGGCATTGAGTCGAGGGGTTGCGATCCGGTCGGTGTATCAGGGCAGCTTTCGAAACGATCCCAACACGTTGGCCTTCGCGATGCATCTGGCCCAAATGGGCGGGGAAACCCGCACCGTGCCGGTGGTTCCCATCCAAATGGTCTTGGTTGACCGCGAAGTTGCTCTCCTTCCAATTGACCCCGAAGATCGCGCTGCGGGTGCTTTGGAAATTCGTACCCCTGGGATCGTCGCGGCTTTAGGTGCGCTATTCGATGAGGTGTGGATGCATGCCGAGCGGCTTGATCAGTTCCAGCGCCGGTCCGAGGGAGATGAGCCCACGCGCCAAGAGCTCGAATTGTTGAAGCTTCTTGGAGAGGGGCACACCGATGAGTCCGCTGCTCGCAGGCTGGACCTTTCAGTGCGAACCGTACGTCGGATGATGGCCGAACTCATGACCCGCCTCGAAGCGGGCAGTCGGTTCGAGGCCGGGGCTCAGGCGGCTCGCAGAGGGTGGCTCGACTAGGCGCGTAGGGTCACTGGCCATGTGGCCAGTCACCAGCACTCGGCAGGTCTATACCAATCCTTGGATCGCAGTCGATGAAGACATCGTTACCGCGCCAGATGGTCGTCGTGCGCAGTACGGCGTCGTCACCATGCAGCACCCGGCAGTGTTCATCGTGGCCGTGAGCGAACAAGACGAAGTGGTACTGGTGCGGGTCAACCGGCACACGACCGGCATTGGTTGGGAGGTGCCGGCAGGTGGCACCGATGGTGAGGAACCCATCGTGGCGGCTAGGCGCGAACTCTTGGAGGAGACGGGGTACGTCGCTGACTCCTGGCTTCCCGTCGGGCAGATGAACGCGCTCAATGGGGTCTGCCGAGCGCCCGAGCACGTGTTCTTGGCCCGGGGTCTGAGCGTGGCTCACAGTTCGGGAGAGGCTCGTGCTGAGGAGGGCATCGATCAGGTTTCGCTGGTGCCTTGGTCTCAGGTCATGGAGATGGTCACTCAACGGGAGATCACAGACGGCGAATCGGTGGCCTCGTTGATGTTCGCCGCGCTTGCGTTGGGCAAGATGACCTAGTGCATCGATACGTTCTCTCCTTGACGTGGACCGGCAACCGAGGCCCCGGCACCACGGGCTACCGCGACTACGACCGCTCAGTCACTGCGGTGGCTGAAGGGAAGCCGTCGCTCGCGTTGTCGGCAGATCCGACATTTAGAGGGGACCGTTCCAAGTGGAACCCTGAGGAACTTCTGCTCGCGGCGCTCAGCGAATGCCATCTGCTCAGCTATTTGCACGTCGCGGTGATGCATGGGGTCGTCGTACTCGAATATCGAGACGATCCAGTGGGGGAGATGGTCACCGAGGGCATCGGTGGGCACTTCACCTCAGTGACGCTGCGACCACGCGTGGTCGTGGCTGACCCGGCTCATGTCTCACTGGCCAATCAGATCCATCACGAGGCCTCGCAAGCCTGTTTCATCGCTAGTTCGGTGAACTTCCCCGTGAACCACGAACCCGAGGCCCGAGCACGATGAGAGTGTTGCTGGCCACCTGCGCCGCACTCCCCGCAGGCGAGCCGGGTGGTGAGAACCTCATCAGCGCCTTTGACGCTCTCGGACTTGACTCAGAGTGGGTCCGTTGGGACGACCCGAGCATCGATTGGTCCAGTGGGCTCACCTGTGTACGGGCCACGTGGGACTACACCAGTCGGTTGCAGGAGTTTCTGGCGTGGGCCCGCAGAGTGCCGCGGATGTTGAACTCCGCTGACGCATTTGAATGGAACACCGACAAGTCCTATCTCCTCGAACTCGCCGCCAGCGGTGTGCCGATCGTGCCGACCATCATTGCCACTTCAACAGATCAGATCACCACCATGGTGGAGTCATCTGGTCGATCAGTGGTGATGAAGCCAGCAACGGGAGTGGGCGGCATCGGCTTGCAAGTGATCAGTCCGGGCGCAGGAATGCCGTCGGCGCCAGGTCGCTGGGTTGTCCAGCCGATCATCGAGTCAGTGCGCACCGAAGGTGAACTATCAGCGTTTGTCATCGGGGGCGAGGTCGTCTCGGCGGTCCTGAAGCGACCTGCGGGCAACGAACTTCGAGTGCATGAGGAGTACGGCGGCCACACCGTCATCACCGAGGTCACCCCGGAACTAGCCGAACTTGCTCTAGCGGCCGTCGGCTCCGCTTCCCACCTCACTAACACCACCCTGCACTACGCCAGGGTCGATGCGCTCCGACTCAAAGATGGCACCTTGGCGCTGGGGGAGTTGGAGATCACCGAGCCGGGTTTGTACCTCGACGTACTCCCGCAGAATGCTCAGGCGTTTGCTCGAATGGCTCGCGATGTGGGGTGAAAAGTCACAAGTAAACCTGTGACTTTGCCGCTTTGCCGGGGAGATCTCCCCCGCAAAGCGCATAACTGCCAGGCAAAGCGACCCGCGCGCTGGCCGATCCAGAGCAGGCGATCTAGGCCGAGCCGGGAGCCATATTACCTGCCGAAACGGGTGGCTCCGTTTGCACTCGCTTGGGTCGAGTGCTAATACTTGGTTGGCACTCTCGCCATGAGAGTGACAACTCAAAGGGCGTTGCCATCCGGGCAATGCGCCCATCTGACGCGTGAGGAACCGCAGAAGAGATGCCGAAGCTGATTGCTTTCAACGAGGAGGCCCGTCGCGGCTTGGAGCGTGGCATGAACACGCTGGCCGACGCGGTTAAGGTCACGTTGGGTCCCAAGGGTCGCAACGTCGTACTCGAAAAGAAGTGGGGCGCGCCCACCATCACTAACGATGGTGTGTCGATCGCCAAGGAAATCGAACTCGAAGACCCCTACGAAAAGATCGGGGCCGAGCTCGTCAAGGAAGTTGCCAAGAAGACTGACGACGTTGCCGGTGACGGTACGACGACTGCGACCGTGTTGGCTCAGGCCATGGTCCGCGAGGGTCTTCGCAACGTGGCCGCTGGCGCCAACCCGATGGCGCTCAAGCGCGGCATCGAGCAGGCCGTCGCCGCCGTGAGCGACGAACTGCTGGCAATGGCCAAGGACGTCGAGACCAAGGAGCAGATCGCTTCGACCGCCTCGATCTCGGCCGCTGACACCACCGTTGGCGAGATCATCGCCGAGGCGATGGACAAGGTTGGCAAGGAAGGCGTCATCACCGTCGAGGAGTCGAACACCTTCGGGCTCGACCTCGAACTGACCGAGGGTATGCGCTTCGACAAGGGCTACATCTCGGCGTACTTCTTTACCGACCCTGAGCGCATGGAAGCGGTCCTCGAAGACCCCTACATCCTCATCGTCGAATCCAAGATCACCAACGTGAAGGACCTCCTGCCTGTGCTGGAGAAGGTCATGCAAAGCGGCAAGCCGCTGTTGGTTCTGGCAGAGGACGTTGAGGGCGAGGCCCTTTCGACCCTGGTTGTGAACAAGATCCGTGGCACCTTCAAGTCGGTTGCCGTTAAGGCTCCTGGCTTCGGTGACCGTCGCAAGGCGATGCTGCAAGACATCGCCATCTTGACCGGTGGCCAGGTCATCTCCGAGACCGTTGGTCTCTCACTGGAGACCGCCACCATCGACATGCTCGGTCAGGCCCGCAAGGTTGTTGTGACCAAGGACGAGACCACCATCGTTGAGGGTGCTGGCGACGCCGACCAGATCCAAGGTCGCGTCAACCAGATCCGCGCCGAGATCGAGAAGTCTGACTCCGACTACGACCGCGAGAAGCTGCAGGAGCGCCTGGCCAAGCTGGCCGGCGGTGTTGCGGTCATCAAGGTCGGCGCGGCCACCGAGGTCGAGCTCAAGGAGCGCAAGCACCGCA
>CALMMO010000070.1 GCA_937868455.1 uncultured Marmoricola sp. | reverse complement strand
CGTGTCTTGGCCGATGATGTCGATGGCGGCCTGGGTGAACTCGCGGTAGCCGCCCTCTTGGGGGCGGTCTCCGCGCCACACCTTCTGAATTTGGTAGCGCCGGAAGGGGAAGTGCAGCTTGCCAGCATTTTCGAGAACGTAGCGAGCAAAGGGCACCGTGAGGTCAAAGTGCAGACCGATGCCCGAATCTTTGGAGTCGTCAGTGTCTTGAAGGCGTCGTAGGACATAGACCTCCTTGGAGGTCTCGCCCTTGCTGAGCAATTGGTCTAGCGGCTCGACCGCGCGGGTCTCGATGTTGGCAAACCCGTGGAGTTCGAATGTGCGCGAGAGCGCACTAATGACCTGCTGCTCAACGATGCGTTGGGCAGGCAGGAACTCCGGGAATCCGCTGAGTGGTCTGGGACGTGCCATGGGCTACAGGCCTCGAGTGATGGGGTTGGTCGGGAATCGTTGGTCGTCAAGCAGATCTTGAAGGAACGGATTGGTCGCTCGTTCACGCCCAATCGAGGTTTGATTGCCGTGTCCGGGGAGCACCACGACATCATCGCTGAGGGTGAGCACTTTGTTCCGCAGGCTCCTCAGCATCGTCGGATGGTCTCCGCCCGGCAAATCTGTGCGCCCAATCGATCCCTCAAAGAGCAAGTCTCCGGCAAACATCACCTGACTGATCTCCGCGACATCGGGGTAGTCGGCTCGGAACGTGACCGATCCAGGAGTGTGACCTGGCGTGTGGTCGACGAAGAACTGCATGCCTGCGATCTCAATGGTCTGGCCATCTGAGACTTCGCGTACGTCGTCAGGCTCGGCCCAGGTGTAGTTGCCACCGAGCAGCATCTGGCTGGTCTCGCGAGACATGCCGGCCATCGGATTTGCGAGCAGGTGTCGATCGTTGGGGTGAATCCATGCAGTCGCGTCGTAGGTGCCAGCAACTGGCGCGACACACCACATGTGATCAATGTGGCCGTGGGTCACGAGCACCGCGACGGGCTTGAGTTTGTGTTCACGCACCACATCGGCGACACCAGAGGCAGCATCTTTGCCAGGGTCGACGACGACGCACTCGGAGCCGGTTCCGGTTGCGACGACATAACAATTGGTGCCCCAGGGACCGGCGGGGAATCCTGCGATGAGCACGCGCATCACCCTAACGCGCCGACACAGCTAGGCTGTCGCCCGGTCAAAGAGACCAATCGCGCTAGACCAAGGGTGGAACCATGACCGCTCCCGAGCAACCCGAACTCACCGCACCGGTGGACGCCGAAGCAACTGAGGTCTCCGAGGCCCAGACGCCTCCTGAGGCAACGCCTTCGCTGACGCCACAGTCCGACGCGCCCTGGGGGCGTGTCGACGCTGACGGCGTCGTGTTTGTGCGCACCAGCGATGGTGAACGTGCCGTTGGCTCCTACCCCGAAGGCAGCGCCGAAGAAGCTATGGCGTTCTTCACTCGCCGCTTTGACGCGCTTGATTTTGAAGCCGGCCTTCTGGAGCAGCGTGTGAAGGGCGGCGCACTCTCCCCTGAAGAAGCGCGCTCCTCCATTGACAAGGTGCGGACCCAAATTGTGGGAGCCAATGCCGTTGGAGATCTCGACGGCCTCGTGGCTCGCCTCGATGCGCTGGCCCCTGTGCTCGCCGAGCAGTCTGCAGCCAGGCGCGAAGAGCGCGCTCGGCGTGCAGAAGAGTCGCGTAGCCGCAAGGAAGGCATCGTGGCGGAGGCCGAAAAGCTCGCCGCGGGCACCGACTGGCGCTCTGGCGCCGATCGGCTGCGGGCCCTTCTCGAAGAGTGGAAGGCGCTCCCCCGCATTGACCGAGCCAGCGACGACTCGTTGTGGAAGCGCTTCTCCGCAGCGCGTACGACGTACACCCGAGCCCGCAAAGCCCACTTTGCCGTCGTTGGCGAGGCCAGAAGCAGCGCCAAGGACGCCAAGCGCAGCTTGGTTGCCGAAGCTGAAGCGTTGGCCAGTTCGACCGACTGGGGCCTGACCGCTGGTAAATACCGCGATCTCATGCGGCAGTGGAAGGCAGCTGGCTCGGCTCACAAGTCTGACGATGATGCGTTGTGGAAGAAGTTCCGGGCCGCTCAAGATGCCTTCTTTGGCGCGCGTGATGCAGCGATGGCGCAAACCGATGCCGAGTTCTCTGCCAATGCCGACCTCAAGGAAGCCATCTTGGCCGAGGCTGAGCAACTGCTCCCGGTCACCAACCTCGACGACGCCAAGCGACGCCTGCGTGAGTTTGCCGAGCGCTGGGAAGCCGCTGGCAAGGTACCCCGGGCTCGCATCAAGGAACTCGAAGGTCGCATGCGCAAGATCGAGCAGGCTGTGCGCAATGCTGAAGACGCCCAATGGCGGCGCAGCGACCCGGAGAAGTCGGCTCGCGCAGGCGGCCTCGTGGCCCAACTCGAGGACGCGGTGGCCAAGTTGAGCGCTGACATCGCCAAGGCTGACAAGGCAGGCGACGCCAAGCGGGTAGCCAAGTTGACCTCGGAGCTTGAGGGTCGCCAAGCGCTGCTCGACATGGCACGCAAGGCGGCAGCTGACTTCAGCTAAGGGTCTATTGAGTCACCCTGTAGGCATCGAACACGCCGTTGACGCCACGCACGGCCTGCAAGATGTCACCCAAATGAGTGGGATCCCCCATCTCAAACGCAAAGCGGGTTTTGGCGACTCGGTCACGTGAGGTGTTCAACGTCGCCGACAAGATATTCTCGTGCCTGTCAGGGAGCACCATCGTGATGTCAGAAAGCAACCTGGCGCGGTCGAGCGCTTCGACTTGAATCTGCACCAAGAAGGTCGACTGGGAAGCCGTGTCCCAGCTGACTTCCACTAGCCGTGAGGGCTGATTGGCTAGGTCGGTTGCATTGGTGCAGTCATCGCGGTGCACCGAGACTCCTGAACCACGAGTGATGAAGCCGATGATCTGGTCGCCAGGGACCGGTGTGCAACATCGCGCCAACTTCACCAGCAGGTCAGAGACGCCCTTGACGATGACGCCGGTCTCTTCCGCGGCCTTCGAGCGCCTGCGACGACTTGACGTGATCCGGGTCGCCTCTGAGAGGTCTTCTTCGATGTTGGCCGGACCACCGTAAAGCTCGACCACCTTGCGCACGACGGTAGGCGCACCGAGCGAGTTCTCCCCCACTGCGGCGTAAAGCGACTCAACATCGGTGAGTCCCAACGACTGGGCAACCCCGGTGAGTGAGTCGTGGCTGAGCACCCGCTTGAGCGGAACATTCTCCTTGCGCAACATCTTCGCGATGTGGTCGCGACCCTTCTCGATCGCCTCATCACGACGCTCTTTGGTGAAGTGGTGACGGATCTTTGAGCGGGCACGCTGAGACTTAACAAAGCGCAGCCAATCGCGGCTCGGTCCGGCATTGGGTTGCTTGGACGTGAAAACTTCCACCACGTCGCCGTTTTCGAGTTCAGACTCGAGACTGACCAGTTTGCCGTTGACCTTGGCGCCGATGGTGCGGTGGCCAACCTCGGTGTGCACCGCATAGGCAAAGTCGACTGGGCTCGCTTTGGCGGGCAACTGTTTGATCTCACCGCGTGGGGTGAAGACGTAAACCTGACCGCTGTTGATGTCATCGCGCAACGAGTCGAGGAACTCACCGGAATCACCGAGTTCGCTTTGGAACTCCACGAGGTTCTGGACCCATGGAAGGTCCGACTGAGAGAGCGTGGAGGTGGTGTCGACGCCTGCTCGAACGTTCTCTTTGTACTTCCAGTGCGCGGCCACGCCGTACTCCGCCTTGCGGTGCATGTCCCATGACCGGATTTGCATCTCGATGGGTTTGCCTTGCGGGCCGATCACTGTGGTGTGCAGCGATTGGTAAAGGTTCAGTTTGGGGACGGCGATGTAGTCCTTGACCCGTGCCGGCACCGGCTTGTAGCGATCGTGGAGCACTCCGAGCACTGAGTAGCAGGTGCGCTGATCCTCCACCAAGATGCGAATGCCGATGAGGTCGTAGATGTCGGTGAACTCGCGTTCGCCATGCACCATCTTTTGGTAAATCGAGTAGTAGTGCTTGGGGCGACCAGTCACGGTCCCCCGGATGCGCTCTTCTTTGAGGTCAGCGTTCAGTTGCCCAATGACCTGACTGAGCACCTGGTCGCGAGCCGGCGCCCGGTCGGCCACCATGCGCACGATCTCGTCATAGATCTTGGGATGCAGAGTGGAGAACGCGAGGTCCTCGAGTTCCCACTTGATGGTGTTCATGCCCAGGCGATGGGCCAGCGGGGCGAAGATATCGAGGGTCTCTCGAGCGATCCGCTCTTGAGACTCGGCCTTGAGGTGACGCAGCGTGCGCATGTTGTGCAGGCGATCGGCCAACTTGATGACCAAGACCCGGATGTCTTGGCTCATCGCCACGATCATCTTGCGCAAGGTCTCGGATGCGGCGTGCTCGCCGTACCTCGCCTTGTCGAGTTTGGTGACGCCGTTGACCAAAGTGGCCACCTCGTCACCGAAGTCGCCGCGCA
>CALMMO010000069.1 GCA_937868455.1 uncultured Marmoricola sp. | reverse complement strand
ATCCGCGTCGTCAATCAAGCCAGCCGCCATGAGCGCCTCCGCCCGATCTTGAGCCGCCACGGCGGCCAACACCGGACTGTTAGCCACAAACGCCGAGGAGTGTGCCTCCATCCCCTTCAAAGCCAGCGGGATGTCGCCAAGCAGCAGGTCCACATAGGCCAAGTTGTGCCCTGATTTGGCCGCGCTCAAGGGTGACTGGGCATCTTCAAACGCCCGCTGAGCAAGCTCAAAGTGTTCACGAGCGGCGCTGAGGTCCCCCCGCTGCAACGCCAAGTTGCCCAAATTGAGGTGGGCCGTGGCGATGTCGAAATCCTCTGCGAGTTTCGGCAGCGCTTTGCGCAGGCACTTAGCAGCCTCCGCTAGCTCACCAGCCCGCATCAGCAGTAACCCCAACTGCGACCAACCCAGCGCCCGGGTTGAGTCACTGAGGTGGCTACGTCGAATAACCGCACGACATAGGGATTCGGCCTGCGATTGCTGCCCTGATTCGGCAACCGCGTAGCTCATGCTGATGTCGATGAGCGCTACCAAGTCGGGCTGCTCGGCAAGCCGATGGGCACGCTCAAGCAAGGTCCGCGCCTGCGCCACCCGGCCATTAACGAGTGCTGCTTTGCCTCTTTTGTGGAGTTCTTCGGCAGTCAGCACACGTTCATACTGGCCTGAGGTCGGTCTCCTTGACTAGCGCCCGCCACGTGCGCGCCACTGCTTCTTCCCGGGTGGTCTCACCATGAGCCTCGATGAGTTCATCGTTGAGATGTGCTGCGATTCGCCCGGCTAACAGCGGCGCAGCAAACGAGGTGCCACTCCAGGTAGCAAAGCCGCCGGTGAAGTCATCTGGGTCAACCGATTCACGCACTCGCGAGAATGCCTCGAGGCGGTTTGTGGGCTGAAGTCCACCTTCGAAGGTGACGGGCAACGTGCTCATTAACAAGGCACCAGGGGCATAACTTCGCACCCAGGGTCCTGCGTTGGAGAACAACGCATCAGTGCTCGTGTTGGGGTTGAGTGCCCCGACAGACACGACCGGCAACTCTGAGCCGACCTGCTGGATCGGCCCGTTTCCGTCCAACCATGGAGCAAACGCCGCGGGGAACAGTGGCCGAGCAGTGCCGTCGTTTCCTGCGGAGCAAACGATCAAGGTGCCGCAGTCGGAAATGCGCTTGAGCACCGAATACATCGTTGGGTCAAAGAGGAGATCCTCTGGCGTCTCGTGGTAGTACCCCATCGACAAGTTGAGTACGTCGAGTGCGTGACCGCCTTTGACGCCATCGCGGTGACGTTCGACCGTTTCGGCGATGTTGTTCAGCGCGGCAACCAGATGCGACTCAACAATGGGCCCCTCCGAGCCCACGATCCGCCACGACACGATGGTCGCGTCTGGACAGGCTTGATGGATCAATCCTGCGATAAAGGTGCCGTGACCCGAATAGGCATCGATCACCCCATCGAGTGCGCCCACTTGATCGGGGTAGACCTCCGGATCGGTCTGCAGGTCGCTGTAGCCCACCGGCGGCGCACCGGAGCCGAAACCGTGTTTGACGACGTGATCGAGCCACGGGTGTTTGCCGCAACCGGTGTCGAGCACCCCCACCACTACTCGCCGACCCGCAATCTCTTTATCGGATCGACGCTGAGGTCGGGGGCCGACGTACGCCACAGGAGCGCGGCCGCTGTAGCCATAGGAGTTGGGTCCGTGGAACGGGTTAGGCCCATGGAATGGGTTCGGACCATGGAACGGGTTAGGTCCGTGGAAGGGGTTAGGTCCATGGAATGGGTTGGGATTGATGGTGCGAATGAAGAGCACGTGCTCTAGACCCACGCCCTGCATCGCTGCGATTCCAAATGTCTTGCGAGCATTTTGGAGCAACGCCCACGCATCGGGAGCGCGCATCGACGTGGCATCAGCAACGGTTAACTCGACCTGGACCAAGGTGGTCGAGCGCTCTGCCTTCTCCTCGGCACCACGCTCAGGGATCAGGCTCCAGCCAAGTCCGGCGGCCACCTCCTTGAGTTGGTTGAGCAACTGTGGCACGTCAAAGAGTCGGGAGATGTTGAGCCGCCCAGGGATGTAGGCGGTTGGTCGTGGATATACCCCATCTACCGGCACCGCCGTCGAGGGGTCGAGCACGCGTGCCGACATCGCATCGAGGTACTGCTTTGAGGGTGGCACCGGATCACGCCACAAACTCTGGTCGCTGACCTTGGTGGGGCCTTTGGCCTGTTGAGCAGAGGGCTGGCTAGATTCCACGTGTTCTCCTTAGATCTCAAACAGCGGTGTCGCGAAGGGCTTGGCCCCTGTGCCGTGGTCGGCGGTTAGCCAGAGTCGAGCCAACCCGTGAGGGACGTCTTGGAAGCTGGCACGGCCACCCGTAGTGGTTGTTTCGATCTCCGATTGATCCCCGACCCAGGTGCGCACAGAGAGTCGCAGGTTGAACGGAATGTCACTGGTGACCCAGGCATCAATGCGACATTCGCCGGCAGCCTGCGCGGCAATGCGCAACAGCACCGTCACGGTCCCATTGCTGAACTCGAGTTTGCTGGTGCGCACTTGCGCCGGCGCCTCGTGCGTGGTCGAGCGCGCCCCTGCCATGGTGGTGTCGCGCTCCACGAGCGCCAACAATTCGTACTCCATGTCGAGATCCTCAGCAGCCAAGACTGCGATCATCTGATTCTCTAGGCCCTCGGGCATGGGGTCGACGTGCTCCCACATTCCTCGCAGTTGGCCAAAAATGTTCTCGTTCACCCGAGTGCTCCTTCCAGTGCGCTTCGGAGTTTGCTCAGGCATCGCCCACGAGTTGGCCCGACGCTTCCTACTGGCATGCCCAGATCTGCCGCAAGGTGCTCGTAGTCGGGCCGCTGCTCAAAGGCGATCACGCGCAACAATCGCTGGCATCGCTCGCTGAGCGTGCGTACGGCGTTCCACAACCGCATCGTTTGATCGTCCTCGATGACCACCGATTCGGTGGAGCGCTGGCTGGGCAGTTTGCGAGCAAGCACCTCATCTTCCACCGGGGTCGAGCGGTGCGGAGCCGCTGCCTTCGCTGCGGCTCGCCGCGCACTCGTTGTCAGCCACTTCGCGACTGCCTGAGGGTCGTTGATCGATTCGTGAGATCGCATGAAAGCCAACCAGGTGTTCTGGATCGTGTCGACTGCCTCAGCTTCATCGAGTCGATAAGAGCGCACTACCTGCCACAAGACTGGCGTCATCACGCTCACGAGGTCATCAAGGGCGGATCGCTCGCCTGCGCGCCATGCCTTAAAGGCCGTGGAGGCTAGTTCCCAAGGGGAACCATCTAGGTCCCCCCGCAGCTGCGACATGGTGATCATTGTGCTCACGTTGCCTAGGAGGCGCGAGGTTTATCTTTGATACATCTGTGATCGTTTCTATTTAATTGCCACATTTCATGCCATTTCGTCTCGGCCTCGTTCGTGGGCGATTGTGTGACGTCCCTATGCTCGCTGTGTGTTTCGCCTCGAGGACGGCCTGCGCGTGTTGGCCCCTGCCGATCTGCCAAAAGTGTGCGAACTCCTCGACACTGATCCGGTCGTCAACGTCTTCGTCGCCCACCGCGCTCAAAACTCGCGCCTAGATCCTCGATGGTTGGGCGGGCAGATCTGGGGTTACTTCGACCAAGGGGCTTTGACTTCACTGTGCCATTCGGCATCGAACTTGGTGCCCGTGCTCGGCACCGACGAAGCCCTTCTCGCGTTCGCACGGCGCGCCGAACACCACAGCCGCTCGTGCGCAACCCTTGTTGGCCCCGCCGATCAAGTTGCGAAGATGTGGGACTACCTCAGCGCGACGTGGTCCCCACCGCGTGATGAACGCTGGAATCAGCCGCATTTGGAAATTGATCATTCGCCCCTGGTGCGCCCCGACACATCCGTGCGAGTGAGCGATCTGAGCGACCTCGACGTGCTTTACCCCGCATGCGTGGCGATGTATTCCGAAGAAGTAGGGGTCTCCCCCGAAATCGCCGGCGGCGCGTCGATGTACCGAGCGCGCATCACTCAACTGATCAACAGAGGTTGGTCATTGGCTAGCTACGACGACCACGGTGTCGCGTTCAAGGCGGAGATCGCCTGCGCCACCGCCCATGCCGCTCAGGTGCAAGGGGTCTGGGTGCGACCAGACCTTCGCGGCCGCGGATTGGCCGCGCCCGGCATGGCTGCGGTTGTGCAATATGCCCGCGAGCACATCGCGCCTGTGGTTTCGCTCTACGTCAACGAACACAACCTCGCAGCCCGTCGCACCTATGAACGCGTGGGATTTCGACAGACCGCCACGTTCGCAACGTTGATGTTCTAGCTAGCCTTGCCCCATGACCGCGATTTCGCTCGGCATGCCTGCCGCTCCCCCGCCCGTCTTGTCGCCTCGACGCGAGAGCCGACAGATCAAGGTCGGCAAGGTGCTCGTGGGCGGCGATGCACCCGTCAGCGTGCAATCCATGTGTACGACGCTGACCGCTGATGTGAACAC
>CALMMO010000068.1 GCA_937868455.1 uncultured Marmoricola sp. | reverse complement strand
CATGACGCGAGTCAGGCGCGAGGTTTGAGCAAGTCGCTCGTCTGTGGGTGTCGACGTAGCTGCGGACATTGACTACTCCTTATGTGCATCGTCGGCCCCGGGGGTCCGAGAGAGAGGTACGACTAGGTCTTTGGGGCGGGGTTTCCCCCGCCCCAAAGACTCATGATCAGCGAGTACCGGCTGCTGCCAGTTCCTGAACCTGTGCGGCGTTGTCCTTGGTGACGAAGCCGGGGCCGGTGTAGATCGGCTGGCCTCCACCAAGTTCGTGACCGTTGGTCTTGTTCAGGTAGAGCAGCACGATGGACATGTAGCCCTGAGCGAACTGCTGCTGGTCGATGGCGAACGCCATCTTGCCGTCCTTGATGGCCTGCACTGCGTCGGCAGAAAGGTCGACGGTGCCGATCTGGAGGTCGCGTCCGACTGCCTCAGCGGCAGGCATGGCGGCACCAGTGGCGATGTCGGCGTTCAGCGCGAAGACAGCGTCAATGCTGGGGTCGGCCTCAAGCTTGGCCTGGATCTCGGCCTGGCTCTTTGCGATGTCAGCAAGACCACCGGAAAGCTGCAGGTTCTCAACGTTGCCGAAGGTGTCCTTGGCTCCGTCGCAGCGCTGCTGCAAACCAATGTTGTTGGCCTCTTGGATCGGGCAAAGAACCTTCTTGACGCCCATCTCCTTGAACTTGTTGCCGGCCTCTTGACCAGCGATGAACTCGTCTTGGCCAACGTGAGTGAAGGCGCCGAGGTCCTTGAAGACACTCGAACCGGAGTTCATGGTCACCAGCGGAATGCCGGCTTCCTTGGCCTTGGCCATCGCGCCCTTGATGGCGTCAGGGTTCGGAGCGGAAACGGCAATGCCTTCACAGCCACCGGTCACGCCAGCCTCAATGAGCTGAGCCTGCTTGGCCGCGTCGTTGTTGGACTCCTGGTAGTCAAGGGTGACACCGAGGTCAGCAGCAGCCTTCTCAGCACCCTTCTTGGCCACCGACCAGAACCCGCCGCCGTCACCGTGGGTGTACATGCACAGCTTCATGCTGGCCTGGTCACCACTGCCACCATCGGCCTTGGTGTCACCGCTCGTGGTTCCGCAGCCGGCGAGCACCATCGTTGCCGCGACAAGCGCGGCTACACCCAACTTGGGAGTCTTCATACTTCCTCCTTCGTTGCGGGCTGAGCCCGCTTGCGCCCTATGCGCCAAGCCCGCGACATCTTGTTAGCGCGCGCTAATTGAGTAATGTGCTCTGTGTCACAACGTTCTGACAAACCCTCTTCACAGACAGTTATCAAACTGTGACACTGTCCCTACGATTTGGGCTGCTAGCTAGGAGAAACCGGACATGGGTCCCACGCAAGAGGATGTGGCGCGACGCGCTAACGTCTCGCGCGCCCTGGTGTCTTTGGTGCTGCGAGATGCCCCCAACGTGTCGGCCCAAAGCCGGGAAAAGGTGCTGCGCGCGGCTAACGAACTCGGCTACCGCCCCAACGCTTTTGCCCGCTCGTTGGCCAGCAAGCAGGTGCACACATTGGGTGTGTTGATCAACGACGTCACTAACCCCTACTTCGCAGCCGTCTACTCCTCCTTCGCCACTGCGGCCGAGGCAGCTGGCTACGACCTCTTGGTGGCGCCTGGAGTGCGTTCGGCGGGCAAAGAGGGCCCACTGGTCAACACCCTGCTCGAGCACCGCGTGGCCGGATTGGCCCTGCTCAGTCCGATCATGCGCACCGACACCCTGCGCGAAATCTGCACGGCCTCCCCGACTGTGGTGATCGGTCGAGATGTCTCGTTCGTGGAGAACGTCGACGTCGTCACCACTGACGAACGTCAGGCGGCCAAAGAGGTGATCGCCCACCTCACAGATCTAGGTCACACCCAGATTGCACACATCACCGGTGGAGCCAACCGGTCTGCTCACGATCGTGAGGCGGCCTATGTCTCAACAATGCGCGAGCACCAACTCCAACCGCTGGCTGTCCCAGGGGACTTCACAGAGGAGGGCGGAAAGCGGGGTGCGGCACATTTGCTGCGCTCGAAGCAACGACCGACCGCGGTGATCGCGGCCAACGATCTGTGCGCAGTTGGTGCCATCGGTGAATTCTCCCGACATGGGCTCTCCGTCCCAGAAGAGGTCAGCGTTGTGGGCTATGACGACTCCCAAATCGCTGGGCTCGCCATGGTGCAATTGACCAGCGTGCGCCAGTCAATCGAACAGTTCGGCGCAAGTGCCTTGTCGATGCTCATCGAACGCATCGCCGATCCCGACATCGCGACTCGGGCCAACCGAATGCCCACGGAGTTAGTCGTGCGAACAACAACGGCGATGTGTCAGCCTGCAGGCGCAAATACCTGACTTTGACTAGACGTTCTGACATAGTGCACGCGTGAGTAAGAGCGATCTTGAGACCCTAGTGGCTGACTTCTCCATCGACAGGGCCAGCCCGCTGCCCCTGTATTTCCAAGTCGCCACACACTTTGAAAATGCCATCACCTCTGGTCTCTTGCCTCCGGGGACGCTCTTCGAGAACGAGATTCTCCTCGCCGATCGCATTGGCGTCTCACGTCCCACGATGCGCCGCGCCATGGAACAACTCGTTGATCAAGGCATGATCGTGCGTCGGCGTGGCATCGGCACGCGCGTCGTACAACCCAAGGTGCGCCGACCTCTCGAACTCACCAGTTTGTACGACGACCTCGCTACTGCTGGTCGTAAACCGACGACAACAGTGCTCGCCTTTGAGTCGCTTCCAGCCGACGAGGAGGTGGCCACCAAACTAGGGCTGACGCCAGGTGCACCGGTGGTGAAAATCGTGCGTCTACGCGCGGCCCAAGTCGAACCAATTGCCGTCATGACGAACTACCTGCCTGCCGATCTGGTGACCTTCGGCGCCTCAGATCTGGCCGAGCGCGGACTCTATGACCTGCTGCGCCGTAAAGGCATCCATCTGCATTCGGCAACGCAAACTGTTGGCGCGCGCAATGCCACGCCTCAAGAAGCGGTGCTGTTGGACCAACTCAAAGGCACTGCCTTGCTCACGATGCAGCGAGAGACGCTAGATGACACGGGTCGAGTCGTTGAATACGCGACACATCTCTACGTCGCTAACAATTACAGCTTCGAAATCCACCTCGTGGAGCCCTAACTCACACTCGGGCGAATTTCACTGTTCGCGCGTCCGGGTCGGCGCTGACCAATCGCACCTGCACCTGGTCTCCCACAGGCAGGGGCGAATCCGAGGTGACCACTGCTTCTACGGCCGGATCAGCAATCTGAACCACGCCCTTGTTGGGGTCTTCGGGGTCGATTTCCAAGATGACCCCTTCAAACCTCTCGCCCACGCGACCACTGAGCAGCTGGGCCTCCACAAGATCCACAATCGCCCGCTCATAGGAGCGCGCTCGGCGACCGGAGGCTTGCATGATCGCGGGCAGGTCATCAAAGGCGTCTAGCACCCACTGCGGGACCGGCTGACCGGCATCGATAGATACGCACATTTCCAGGGCATATCGATCGACCAAGCGCCGCAAGGGAGCCGTCACATGCGCGTACGGCGCCGCGATCGCCGCGTGAGTGCGCTCAGCAGGCACTTCCCCGTTAAAGCAGACGTAGCCGGCCCCTCGAAGCAAGGTGGTGCATGCCACCACCATGGCTGCGTGTCGCGGATTGTCCGGGTCGAGGGATCGAACGAAGTCTGGATAAGACAGGGTCGCAGGCCACGAAACACCCAGCGCTTTGGCGGTACGACGCAGCCGGTCCAAGGCCCTGGGCTGGGCAGCAGGCAACGTGCGTAGCACTCCGACTCGCGCGTTGATCATCATCTGAGCTGCCGCCATGCCAGTGAGCAGCGAGATCTGAGCGTTCCACAATTCGACGGGCAGCGGTTGCCGCAAAACCAGGCTCCACTCGTCATGATCGATGGCCACGTTTTGTTCGGGCATCGGCAATGACACTGCCCCGCGCGCTGCCTCAGCCTGTTGCCGCAGCTGGCCGATTTCGCGCAGGAGTGCATATGTCTGCTCGCCCGCATCGAGTGAGGCTTGCACCTGCTCATAGGCCAACTTCGCTGTCGACTTCACCGCAGCCCGACGAACCTGTGTTGCTTGCAACTCCCCGGCCGCATCAAGATCTAGTTGCCACACGATCGCGGGACGAACCACACCAGGCAGAAGCGAGGCGGCATCTTCGCTGAGCACCTTGGGGTGCAGCGGAATCTTGGAGTCCGCGCCGTAGAGCGTCTCGCCGCGGCGGGCTAACTCGGCATCGAGGACGCCACCAGGCTTAACAAATGCAGCCACGTCTGCGATCGCGTAGTGCACCCGAAAGCCTGTGGGAGTCCGCTCCAGGAACATCGCCTGGTCAAGGTCCATGCTGGTGGGAGGGTCGATCGTAAAGAACGGCACGTCCGTCAGATCCAAGGTCGGCAGTGTGACTTCGCGAGCAGCAGCACTCGCGGCGGTTTCAACCTCTTCCAAGAAATCAGGCGCCACGT
>CALMMO010000067.1 GCA_937868455.1 uncultured Marmoricola sp. | reverse complement strand
TCGACCACGACCGACTTTTGGGGTTCCATGAGTGCGGTGGGCGGCCCGCAAACCACCTTCATGGGCGGTGCCTTCAACTGCGGCAAAGCTCAGCCTGGCCAGGTGGCCGCGGTCAGCCACAGCGCACCCAGCGCACTCTTTAGAGATATTCGCATTCTCAACACCAACGAGGAGTCCGCTCAGTGATCGCCTCACCCCAACAACTCGCCGAACGCGCACTCAAGTCGACGCGCTCCCCCGATTGCATCGTGATCGTCAATGCCAGCAACTCGGCCAATCTTCGCTGGGCCAAAAACACCCTGACCGCCAATGGCGTGAGCGAAGGCTGCACTGTGACCGTGTTGGCCTTCGACGGTGACCGGGTCGGCTCAGTCACCGGTCCGGCGGCAACCCTCGACCAAGTTGAGTCGTTGGTTCAAGCAGCCGATGCGGCACTGTCTTCGGCGTCGGCTTCAGAAGATCACAACCCTTTGATCGAGGCTGTGGAGTCTCCTGACTGGGATGAGTCCCCTGGTTCGACCGGTATCGAAGTCTTCTCCGACTTCGCCCGCTCATTGGGTGCTGCCTTCGGTCGCGCCGAGGCCGAGCACCGCATCCTCTATGGCTTCGTCGATCACAACGTGACCACGACCTATGTGGCGTCCTCGAGCGGGCTGCGCCTTCGCCATCAGCAACCAACTGGGCATTACGCCTGCACCGGCAAGACTGCTGACCTGTCTGCCAGTGCCTGGGTGGGCGCGGCCACTCGTGACTTCGTCGGAGTCGACGCCGAAGTTTTCGATGCCGAACTCAAGACCAGGCTGTCCTGGTCCAATCGACAGATCACGCTCCCCGCTGGGCGCTACGACACCGTCGTACCCCCAGGGGCCGTGGGAGACCTGATGATCGAGGCGTACTGGAACGCTGGCGCGCGCGTGGCCATCGATGGGCAGTCGGTCTACTCCCGCACCGGCGGAGGCACCCGTGCTGGAGAGCAGTTGGTGTCCAAGGGTGTGCGGTTGCACTCTGATCCCTGGGCCCCAGGCATCGAGTGCATGCCGTTTGTCGCGACCGCGCGCTCGTCAAACGACTCAAGCGTTTTCGACAATGGATTGGCCTTGGCGCCCACCGATTGGATCAACGACGGCGTAGTGCGGAGCCTGATTCAGACTCGTCACAGTGCTCAATTGACCGGGCTTGAGACGACCCCAGCTATCGACAACTTGATTCTCGACGTCGACTCCGGCAGCGGAACGGTTCAGGACATGGTTGCGGGGGTCGAGCGAGGCTTGCTGCTCACGTGTTTGTGGTACATCCGCGAGGTCGACCCACAGTCTCTGCTGCTGACGGGGCTCACCCGAGACGGCGTCTATCTGATCGAGGGCGGCGAAATCACCGCAGCAGTCAACAACTTCCGATTCAACGAGAGCCCGATTGACCTGCTGCGCCGGTTCACTCACGCCTCCACATCGGCGCCGGCGTTCCCGCGCGAATGGGGCGATGAATTCTTCAGCCGCACCGTCATGCCGGCGCTGCGTGTGCCCGACTTCAACATGAGTTCGGTCTCAGCAGCGCTCTAGCGCGGGATCGGCGTCCCCGGTTCGTACGGCGAGCGCGTGAACAAATAAGTGTCAAAGCAGAACCACTCCACTGACCCATCGGCCCGGAAGCTCACCTGCAGCGGCATCTCCAACGAGTCCACCCACCTGCCATCGACATAGGTGAAGGTCTCGACTTCGTCATCGGGAGTTACTGAGCGCAGTTCGAGCTCACCCATCGACCAGAGCGCCAGGTGGAGTCGCTCACCCCAGTACCACACACCGACCATCGCCTCAGCATGCTCGGGCACGTCAACGCTGGGCGCCCACGGTTGCACTTGTGCAGGCTCGCGCAAGCCAGTTGTGGCCAGCATCCGCTCAGTCAGGCCATTGGGATCCAGGCCGACCGTGCCATTGGCCAACACGATGGCTGCCGTGGCTGTGCTGCGGTTTGTCTGCAGCTTCGCCATGAAGCCGGGCATGGTCCCGGTGTGACCCACCAAGAGTCCCGATGCAGTTGGCACCAAGTGGAATCCGAGACCGTAGCTGCCACCGGGCGCGTGCGGGGTGCTCATCAGGGCCAGCCAGTGCATTTCAAGCACCTCAGGATGTCCACGCATCACAAACTCTGAGTACGTCGCAAGGTCCGCCAGGGTGCTCCACAACTGTCCGGCTGGGGCCATTGCCGCGGTGTCGCTCGCAGGTTCGGGGGTCAACGTGCCACGGAAGTGATCCACTGAGTAGCCCTGCGCATGTGGCTCCACGGGATGCACTGTCGTGCGCGTCATCCCAAGAGGTTGCAGGATGCGGGTGCTGACCAAGTCCTCCCAGGAGGACCCACGAGCCCGTGCCACCGCCTCACCCAACAGTGCATAAGCCAAGTTGCTGTAGAGCAGCATCTCCCCTGGCTCGGCCAGCGGTGGAGCCTCACAGTTCTCCTGAGCCAACTGCTCGAAACTGCCACCTTGGGCGCGTTCCCACCAGGGACCAGCGGGTTCGGCGGCGATGCCCGCACTGTGTGACAACAAGTCCTGAAGCAGCGCCGACCCGAAGGGAGCCTCGGGCACATAGTCAGCCAACGGCGCCTCAAGGCGCATCAGACCATCACGCACAGCCTGCATGACCAACACCGCAGTGAAGGTCTTGGTGATCGAGCCAATCCGATATTGCGTGTCGGCGGCCGGGCCGGCGACATCACCAACCGAGCCCACCCACACCAACTGGCCCTGCTGGGCGATGGCTGCGACTACCGAAGGCAATCGACCGTCGCGTTGGGCGATGGCGATCAGTTCGGCCAGCCCTCGCTCAGCAGGGGGAGATAGCGTC
>CALMMO010000066.1 GCA_937868455.1 uncultured Marmoricola sp. | reverse complement strand
AGGGCATGGAGCGGGCCGGCATCGCCAAGGTCGAGATCGAGCGCACCCGTGACCGCGTGCGTGTGGACATCCACACCGCGCGTCCGGGCATCGTCATCGGTCGTCGTGGCGCCGAAGCAGACCGCATCCGCACCGACTTGGAGAAGCTGACCGGCAAGCAGGTCCAGCTCAACATCCTCGAGGTCAAGAACCCCGAGATCGACGCACAACTGGTCGCCCAGGGTGTGGCCGAGCAGCTTTCGGGCCGTGTGCAGTTCCGTCGCGCGATGAAGAAGGCCATGCAGTCTTCGATGCGCGCGGGCGCCAAGGGCATCCGGATCCAGTGCTCAGGTCGACTCAACGGCGCGGAAATGTCGCGCTCTGAGTTCTACCGCGAGGGTCGCGTTCCGTTGCACACCTTGCGTGCCGACATTGACTACGGCTTCTACGAGGCCCGCACGACCTTCGGCCGCATCGGCGTGAAGGTCTGGATCTACAAGGGTGAGGTCGCTGGCACCCGCGCTGAGCGTGAAGCTCAAGCAGCTGCCCGCGCCGGTGCTCCTGGTCGTGGCCGTGCAGGCCGTGGCGGCGAGCGTCCTACCCGTGGCACCCGGGGCGAGCGCCCCGCACGTGCCGACCGTGACGCTGCTCCCGTTGAGGCAGCAGCAGCTGAGACGACCGGACAGGAGGGCTAGTCATGTTGATGCCCCGTAGGGTCAAGCACCGTAAGCAGCACCACCCCAAGCGCACCGGCGCTGCCAAGGGTGGCACCAAGCTCGCGTTTGGTGAATTCGGTATCCAGGCGCTGGAGAGTCACTACGTGACCAACCGCCAGATCGAATCTGCTCGTATTGCGATGACCCGCCACATCAAGCGTGGTGGAAAGGTGTGGATCAACATCTACCCCGACCGCCCGTTGACCAAGAAGCCTGCCGAAACCCGCATGGGTTCCGGTAAGGGTTCACCGGAGTGGTGGGTGGCCAACGTCAAGGCCGGTCGCGTGATGTTCGAACTTTCCGGAGTTCCTGAGGATGTGGCTCGCGAGGCAATGCGTCGCGCAATCCACAAGCTCCCCATGAAATGCCGGTTCATCACCCGTGAGGCAGGTGAATTCTGATGAGCGCTGCGAACGAACTCGACGACCTGACCAACGTCGACCTAGAAACCAAGTTGCGCGAAGCCAAGGAAGAGCTGTTTAACCTGCGCTTCCAGGCCGCTACTGGTCAATTGGAAAGCCACGGCCGACTTCGCTCGGTCAAGAAAGACATTGCCCGCATTTACACCGTGGTGCGCGAGCGCGAGCTCGGCATTCGGACTGCGCCGGGCAAGAAGGAGAAGGCCAAGTGAGCGAGAAGACCGAAGATCGCTCAGCACGCAAGGTCCGTGAGGGCCTCGTGGTGAGCGACAAGATGGACAAGACCGTTGTGGTCAGCGTCGAGGACCGTGTTAAGCACGCCCTCTACGGGAAGGTCATGCGTCGTACGTCGAAGCTCAAGGCCCACGACGAGGCCAACGAGTGTGGCATTGGCGACCGCGTCCTGATCATGGAGACCCGCCCGCTCAGCGCTACCAAGCGCTGGCGCGTGGTGGAGATCCTTGAGAAGGCCAAGTAGGTCTGAGGAGAAGAAGTGATTCAGCAAGAGTCCCGCCTCAAGGTGGCTGACAACACTGGTGCCAAGGAGATCTTGTGCATCCGTGTTCTCGGTGGTTCGGGTCGGCGTTACGCCGGCATCGGCGACACCATCGTGGCCACGGTCAAGGACGCCATCCCAGGTGGCAACGTCAAGAAGGGCGACGTCGTTAAGGCTGTCGTCGTACGCACCGTCAAGGAGCGTCGTCGTCCTGACGGCTCCTACATCCGCTTCGACGAGAACGCTGCGGTGATCCTCAAGAACGACGGCGAGCCGCGAGGCACCCGCATCTTCGGCCCCGTGGGTCGCGAGCTGCGCGAGAAGAAGTTCATGAAGATCATCAGCTTGGCTCCGGAGGTTTTGTGAGCATGAGCAAGATCAACATCAAGAAGGGCGACACCGTCAAGGTGATCGCCGGCAAGTCAAAGGGCATCGAAGGCAAGGTGATTGCAGTCCTCCGCGAGGAAGACCGCGTCATCGTCGAGGGCGCCAACCTGGTCAAGAAGCACACCAAGTCCATCGATCAAGGTGGTCGTGCAGGCAAGACCGGCGGCATCATCACCACCGAGGCCCCCATCCACGTGTCAAACGTGATGCTGGTGTCCGGCAACGGCACCACACGGATCGGCTTCAAGCGCGAGGAAGTTTCCAAGCGCCGCGCCGACGGTTCGACCTACAAGGCCCAGCGCTCTGTGCGCGTGGCTCGCAAGACCGGGAACGAGATCTGATGACGGCAACGCAAGAGCGGGTTACCCCCCGCATGAAGACCAAGTACCGCGACGAGGTCGCTGGCAAGCTGCTGGAGCAGTTCGCCTACGACAACGTCATGCAGGTGCCGGGTCTGGTGAAGATCGTGGTCAACATGGGTGTTGGCGAGGCAGCTCGCGACTCCAAGCTGATCGAAGGTGCAGTCACTGACCTGACTGCCATCACCGGCCAGAAGCCACAGGTCACCAAGGCTCGCAAGTCGATCGCTCAGTTCAAGCTGCGCGAAGGCATGCCGATCGGTGCACACGTGACGCTGCGCGGTGACCGCATGTGGGAGTTCCTCGACCGCTTGTTGGCGCTGGCTCTGCCCCGCATCCGCGACTTCCGTGGTCTCTCTGACCGTCAGTTCGACGGTCGTGGCAACTACACCTTCGGTCTCACCGAGCAGGTCATGTTCCACGAGATTGACCAAGACCGCATCGACCGCCCTCGCGGCATGGACATCACGGTGGTCACCACCGCGACCAACGACGACGAAGGCCGTGCGCTGCTGAAGGCGCTTGGATTCCCCTTTAAGGAAGGCAACTGAGATGGCGAAGACTGGACTCAAGGTCAAGGCCGCCCGCAAGCCTAAGTTTGCGGTTCGTGCCTACACCCGCTGCCAGCGCTGCGGTCGCCCGAAGGCGGTCTACCGCAAGTTCGGCCTGTGCCGCATCTGCTTGCGCGAAATGGCGCACCGCGGCGAACTGCCCGGCATCACCAAGTCGAGCTGGTAAGCCCCACTAACCCCCATCGCTGTAGGTCGCCTCGTTGCGAAACCACAGCAGAGAGAGAAACAAACTAACCATGACGATGACTGACCCGATCGCAGACATGCTCACGCGTCTGCGTAACGCCAACCAGGCGTACCACGACTCGGTGTCGATGCCTTACTCGAAGCTGAAGGCCGGCGTTGCCGAGATCCTGAAGCGCGAGGGGTACATCACCTCGTTCGCTGTTGCGGACAACAAGGATGACAAGGGCGAGGCCGCCGTCGGCCAGACTCTGACGATCACGCTTAAGTACGGTCGCAGCCGCGAGCGCTCGATTGCCGGCCTTCGCCGCATCAGCAAGCCCGGTCTGCGTGTGTACGCCAAGCACACCGCGCTCCCCAAGGTGCTCGGTGGTCTCGGTATCGCGATCATCTCCACTAGCCAGGGCCTGCTGACGGATCGTCAGGCCAACTCCAAGGGTGTAGGCGGGGAAGTCCTCGCCTACGTCTGGTGACGGGGGAATATCACATGTCACGTATTGGCAAGCTCCCAGTCGTCGTACCTGCGGGTGTCGAGGTTTCGCTTGATGCACAGCTAGTGACCGTTAAGGGCCCCAAGGGCACCTTGACTCACACTGTCGCTGAGCCGATCACCGTCGGCCGCAGCGAAGATGGCGCGCTCGAAGTCAAGCGTCCAGATGACCACCGAGTGTCGAAGTCGTTGCACGGCTTGACGCGCACCCTGATCGCCAACATGGTCACCGGTGTTACCGAGGGTTATGAGAAGAAGCTAGAGATTGTGGGCGTGGGTTACCGCGTGCTCTCCAAGGGCCCGACTGAGTTGGAATTCCAGCTCGGTTACTCACACCCCATCTTCGTTAAGGCCCCTGAGGGCATCACGTTCAATGTCGAGGCTCCGACCCGGTTTGGTGTCTCGGGCATCGACAAGCAACCCGTCGGTGAAGTCGCCGCCAACATCCGCAAGCTGCGCAAGCCTGAGCCTTACAAGGGCAAGGGTGTGCGCTACGCGGGCGAGGTCGTTCGCCGCAAGGTCGGAAAGGCTGGTAAGTGACGATGGCTATCTCACTGAAGTCCGGCAAGCACACTTCGGCACGCATGGCTTCTCGCCTGCGTCGCCAGGTGCGCGGCCGCAAGAAGGTTTCTGGTACCGCAGAGCGTCCGCGCTTGGTGGTCACCCGATCCGCTCGGCACATCACCGTTCAGGTCGTCGACGACTTGGTGGGCAAGACGCTCGCGTCTGCCTCAACCATGGAGTCTGACCTGCGTGGGTTTGATGGTGACAAGTCCGCTAAGGCCAAGAAGGTTGGTGAGCTCGTTGCTGAGCGCGCCAAGGCCAAGGGCGTGGAGTCGGTCGTGTTCGACCGTGCCGGTAACAAGTACCACGGTCGCGTAGCGGCCCTTGCAGATGGCGCCCGTGAGGGCGGCCTCGCGTTCTGATCGAGACGAAGAGAGAAGGAAGACTCATGAGCGGACCCCAGCGCGGACGCGCCGGTGGTGAGCGCCGCGGAAACCGTGACGACCGTCGCGGTGGCCAGGCGGAGAAGAGCCAGTACATCGAGCGTGTCGTCGCGATCAACCGTGTCGCCAAGGTCGTCAAGGGTGGTCGTCGCTTCAGCTTCACCGCACTTGTGATCGTCGGTGACGGCGAGGGCTTGGTCGGTGTTGGCTACGGCAAGGCACGTGAGGTGCCGGCGGCAATCGCTAAGGGCGTCGAGGAGGCGAAGAAGAACTTCTTCCGCGTGCCTCGCATCCAAAGCACCATCCCTCACCCGGTTCAGGGCGAGAAGGCTGCCGGCGTCGTACTCCTGCGTCCTGCTGCTCCTGGTACCGGTGTGATCGCCGGTGGCCCGGTGCGCGCGGTGCTTGAGTGCGCAGGCATCCACGATGTGCTGAGCAAGTCACTTGGTTCCTCCAACCAGATCAACATCGTGCACGCCACTGTTGCGGCACTGAAGATGCTGGAAGAGCCCGAGGCAGTTGCAAGCCGTCGCGGTCTGCGCGTTGAGGACGTGGCTCCGGCTGCGCTGCTCAAGGCCAAGGCCGAGTCGGTTGCTGGAGGTGCCCACTGATGGCCAAGCTCCAAGTGACCCAGAAGAAGTCGTCGATCGGCTGCAAGCAGAACCAGCGCGACACCTTGCGCTCGCTCGGCTTGAAGCGCATCGGTGACACCAAAACCCACGAGGACCGCCCCGAAATTCGCGGCATGGTCCACACCGTTCGCCACTTGGTGAGCGTTGAAGAGGTGAAGTGAACATGGCTGACAAGACGCTGAAGTTGCACCACTTGCGTCCTGCCCCGGGCGCCAAGACCGCAAAGACCCGTGTGGGTCGCGGTGAAGGCTCCAAGGGTAAGACTGCAGGTCGTGGCACCAAGGGCACCAAGGCCCGTTACCAGGTTCCGGTTGCCTTCGAAGGTGGCCAGATGCCAATCCACATGCGGTTGCCCAAGCTGAAGGGCTTCAAGAACCCCTTCAAGGTCGAGTTCCAGGTGGTCAACCTTGACCGCATCGCCGAACTCTTCCCTGCAGGCGGCACCGTGGGCGTTGACGAACTCGTCGCTAAGGGCGCAGTTCGCAAGAACCAGCCGGTGAAGGTGCTCGGCTCAGGTGACATCGCTGTTGCGGTGAACCTGTCTGCGCACAAGTTCTCGGCAACGGCCAAGGAGAAGATTGCGGCTGCCGGTGGCACCGCGACTGAACTTGCCTGAAAAGTCCCAAAAAGTG
>CALMMO010000065.1 GCA_937868455.1 uncultured Marmoricola sp. | reverse complement strand
ACTCCGAGGGCCAATCAGTCGCTGAGGGAGTGCCCAAACATCGCACTGTAGGCACCACCAGAGTTGATCAACTCTTGATGGGTGCCTCGCTCAACGAGCCTCCCCGCAACCAGCACGAAGATCACATCAGCGGGGCGGATGGTGGCTAGTCGGTGGCTGACGCTGATGACGGTACGCCGCCTCATCCTGTTGAAGATGTGCTCGAAGACGGCTCGCTCGGCGATGGCATCGACTGCCGAGGTGGGTTCATCGAGGAGCAGGAACTCTGGGTCGCGGTAGAAGATCCGCGCGAGGGCTAGCCGCTGCCATTGGCCGCCCGAGAGTTCGACGCCCCCATCCCCGTCGAGGTCGTCGGTCAGCAGCGGGTCGACGATGGTGTCGAGCCCTTGAGGCAGTGCCCGCACGAAGTCTGCCGCTTGGGCGGCGTCTAGGGCCTCCCAGATTCGGGGTTCATCCCCTTCGGCACTCACGCGCCCGAACCGGACGTTGTCGCGCACGGTCGCGAAGGGGAACTTCGTGAACTCCTGTCGCAGGTAGCCGACGTGCTCGTGCCAGGTGCTGACATCGACCTCGCGCAGGTCGGTGCCATCAAGGGTGATCGCGCCCGCGTTGGGTGCGTATTGGCCGAGCAGGAGTTTGACCAGCGTGCTCTTGCCAGCGCCGTTCTCGCCCACAATGGCCACGTGTTGGCCGGCTTGGATTGATAGCGAGACCCCATCCAGCACCAGTCGGTTGCTTCCTGGATAAGAGAAGTCGAGGTTCTCCACGCTCACGACGGCGGGGGCCGCACCCAGTGCCAGCCCACCGGCACCGGGCTTGGGCAGGGCCATGAACCTGGTGTAATCAAACAAGTTGGCGACGTCTTGATCGATCTCGGCCGCAGCACTGACCAGCGAGTTGGCTCCCTCAATGGCGCGGGTCACGACCTGTTGCACGAAGAGGAACTGACCCAGCGCCTGATTGCGGGCCACGATTTGCATCGTGATCCACACCAGTGAGCCCACCACAACCAGTGCCTCGATGAGGTCGGCGAGCAGTCGGAAGCGCAGATAGTTGCGCTCCATGTCGATGCGCACCCGCTCGTCTTGATCACGCAGACGTGCTCGCAACTCCATCAGGTGTCGCACTAAGCCCAGCGAGCGCACCTCCACGATGGCTCGGGGGTTGAGCAGGCCTCGCTCGATGCCCTGCTTGGCGCGCCGTACTCCGACGTTGTCGTTCCAGTGCGCGATCTCTCGACGCGAGAGCCTCAGTTGCACCCACACTCCAGGCGTCACGCCAAGGAGTACGGCGAGCGCGAGCCAAGGATTCACCGTCGCCAACGCCACGATGCCGGCGACCGTCGCGGTCAAGGCGCTCGCCACGGAAGCGAACTTGTCGAAGGCAGTGCTGAAGAAACTTGCGAACCTGCTGGCCTTTTCATAGAGGTCGGCGCTGTGCACATCGTCGTAGCGCCAAAACTCCAGCGCCGCGAACTGTTCGAGAAGTTGGTCATTGATCTTGGCGTCGATTAGGAAGCGAAGTTTGGCGCTGACGTACCCATGAAAGGCACCCCAGATCAGTTGCACCACTCCCAGACCCGCAGTGATGCCAATGAGGAGATAGACCCTCTGGGCCGCCCCGGATTCTCCGGCAACCGCCTCGGCCAGGACCGTGGTGGTCTTGGCGGCGAAGAAGGTCGTCAGGATCGGCAAGACCGAGTCGATCACGATGCCAACAGCGCTCAGCGCCACCGCCCAGGGTGCGACCGTGAAGGCCAACCGCACGACGGACCCGAGGGCTGCCCACCGCTGGCGAGCCGTTAGGTCGGGCTGGTCGACGTCTTCTTCCTCGCTCACAGGGCGACCCTAGTGGCGACTCTTAGGGCTTGCAGTTCAAGATTTCGCCGACCACCCGAGATTGCACGCTGCCTGATGCGTTGCGGGCGATGACCGTGATGGTCACAGACCCGGCTCCAGCACCGGCTCGAGAGAAGTCGACCGATCCCGACCATGTGGATGGCCCACCGCTGAGCCGGCCTGAGCCTGACTTGCCGCCACCTCTCCACGTGAAGCTCACCGACGTCGCACCAGTGACTCGGGCCGTGATGCCCATGCGCGTGGGTCCGCACCCTTCCACATCGTTGACTTGGCGCGGGGACAAGCTGACCGCCGCGATCACGGGCTTGGGTTTAGGAGTCGGCTTCGGCGTTGGGGTGGGAGTTGGTGTCGGAGTCGGCGATGGCGACGGCGTCGGCTTGGGTGAGGGCGAAGGCGACGGGGTTGGCGTTGGCGCCTTCGCTGGCTTGGCCACGATCACCGTGATTGGGGTGGAAGCCAGATCTCCGGCGCGCGCCTGCAAGGTGTGTGGACCGACCGTGGCTGGCCATTGAATCGTGGCTTCGACGAAGCGCCCCAAGATCGGCGAACCCGCAGGTTGTTCACCCACCACGTCGCCATCCACCAGCAGGGTGAAGGTCCTGGGTGCCTTATCGGCAGTGGCATGCACGATGACCGGGATTGTCCCGGGGGCCAGCACGCTGGCGTCGTACGGCGAGTCCAACCACACCGTCGGCGATCCGCCGGATGCAGGTGTGGCAGGGGAACTGGCTGTGGCGTAAAGAATCCCGCCTCCAGCGATTGCCACAACGGGAACGCCGTAGCTCAAGGCAGCCACGAGCGGTGCTGGAAGTGCCATCTCGATCCCCTGGAAGTGCTGAAGTTCGACAACCATAAAGCATGGTGTGACCCAGGTCACCTGTGCTTGACTCCCTCCCGTGCGCTTGCGGGTCATTGCCGTTGCGATCTTGAGTTTGATCGCAGCAGCCTCGTTGACGATGGGCATTCGCGCCCACTTTTCCGACTCTGCCAACGCTGATGGCCCTCGACCGCTGAGCAACCCTGTCGCCGCGACCTTGTCGGTGAGCAACGCGTTTTCAGTGAAGTCCGGCGAGACCGTCACTGTTTCTGTCGACGCAGCTAGCCCCGTGGCACTGGCCCACGTTGATTTGTACGACGGGCCGAACCTGGTTGATCAGTCTGCCGTCCTGCCAGGTCGCAAAGGCGCGTCGTTGAGTTTTGTGGCCCTGCATCCGGGCAACCACAGCCTGATTGCACTGGTCAAAGGGGTCAACGGAGACA
>CALMMO010000064.1 GCA_937868455.1 uncultured Marmoricola sp. | reverse complement strand
AGTCGTCGACATACGCGCGAATTGCGCGAACTTCTGGGCCGCCGGGGCCGACCCGGGCGATGAGCGATCAGGCACCCCAGCGGGTCAAGGTCACCTCGCCGCGCACGGTCGTGCGGCGTCGGCCGCGACAGGTGACCTCTGAGATTGACGCCCACACCGAGGTGGGCGAGATCTACTTGTCCTCGCTCTTGGGCGCCCAGTTCGGGCTAGCTGTGCTGGTGTTGATTCCGATCACGCTGATTGGCATCGGGTTGCCGTTGGTGTTTGTGCTGTTCCCACAGTTGTCCGAGGTGTGCATCTTTGGGCTGCCCATCACCTGGCTGGCCGTCGCATTCGGCATCTTCCCAGTGCTGATTGGGCTGGGCTGGGTCTATGTGCGGGCAGCCGAACGCACCGAACGCGACTTCATTGCGGCGGTCGAAGAGTGAGCCCCGCCTACGCCATCACCGCAGTCGTGGTCGTTTCACTGGCCACCTTGATTGTTGGCGTGTGGGGCTTCCGGGTGGCGCGCACCACGTCGGACTTCTTCGTGGCCTCGCGCAGTGTGGGTGCCTCGCTCAACGCCTCCGCCATCGGTGGGGAGTACCTCTCAGCCGCCTCGTTCCTCGGCATCGCCGGGCTGATCTTGGTCTCGGGCGCCGACATGCTGTGGTACCCGATCGGGTGGACCGGTGGCTACCTGGTGTTGATGGTGCTGGTGGCCGCACCACTGCGCCGCTCAGGTGCCTACACGCTGCCTGACTTCGCCGAAGCCCGCTTGCAGTCGCGCTGGGTGCGCTTGGTGTGTTCGCTGCTCGTGGTGACCATCGGCTGGCTCTATCTGATCCCCCAGTTCCAAGGTGCCAACTTGGTGCTAGGCCCCTTCATGGGCGCTCGCCCTTGGATGGCGGGGGTGGTCGTGGCTGGCGTCGTACTCGCCAACGTGCTGGTGGGTGGCATGCGCTCCATCACTTTGGTGCAGGCATTTCAGTATTGGCTCAAACTCACCGCGCTCTTAGTGCCGATCATTTTCTTGCTGCTTGTGTGGAGCAACGGCGGGGCGCCCTCGCCTGTTGACACCCCGGCAATCGGCGGCGTGCCGGGTGCTGACTGGGCTTCGCCCATGACCTCAAGTTCTGAGCACCCGCTCTACTTGACCTGGTCGATCATCTTCGCCACCACACTCGGCACGATGGGGTTGCCGCACGTGGTGGTGCGGTTCTACACCAATCCCGACGGCCGCGCCGCACGTCGTACGACGCTGGCCGTGCTGGTGCTTCTCGCCATCTTCTACGTGTTGCCACCCATCTATGGATCGCTCGGACGCATCTATGCACCCGATCTGATCGCTTCCGGGCGCGCCGACGCCGTGGTGCTCGAACTTCCGCTGCGGATGATCGGCGGCGTGGGGGGCGAACTGCTCTCGGCACTGCTGCTGGGCGGCGCCTTCGCGGCATTTTTGTCCACCTCATCGGGGCTCACGGTGGCATTGGCCGGAGTGCTCTCTCAAGACGTCATTTCTAAGCGAATCCACCCCATCCGGGCCTTCCGTTTGGCAGCGATCGTCGCGGTCGTCGTACCCCTGCTGTTGTCTATCGGCCTGCGAGACGTCTCGTT
>CALMMO010000063.1 GCA_937868455.1 uncultured Marmoricola sp. | reverse complement strand
ATTCGCACCCAAGCCGAGTTGTTGCTGCGACGCAGCCAATCTAGCTAGCGTCGAACAGATGTTCGAGTTAGGGTGCGCTTATGTTGAGCGTCCCTCCTGGCTGGCCCGAGCGCGTGCGACCGCCCGGTGCACCTGGATGGGAGTCGACAGCTGGTGCCTGGCTGCTGGATCTCTGCCCTCCCGAATACCGCAGTTATCCGGTGTTACGCCACCACGTCGCCGTACTTGCCAGGTTTGCTGCGCTACATATCAAAGGCGCCCAGATGGCGGTTGATGTCGGGCTGAGTGAGGCCAGGGGAGTGCTGCGCGAGGTCGCCGACACTGACACGGTTGAAAGAGCAATCGCGACCTGGCAGCGCGAATACGCTCGATTGCTCACCGAGTCCAGACAAGTGGCACTGGTCGAAGAAGCGCTGCGCGGCAAGCAGTACGTCGCCCGCCTGTAACCCGGCGACCCGCACAGGCCCTGTTCGCAGCGCAGATTGGGCGCTACGTTCGGCCCATGCAGATCCCCCTCACTCGCATCAGCGTTCCAGGCCACGGAGCCGAAGATGTGTTGGTCGATGACGACGGTTCGGTGCTCACCGGCACCGAGGACGGTGTGATCCATCGGATCACGAAAGACCGCGCGGTCACGGTCGGTGAGACCGGTGGGCGCCCACTGGGTTTGGAGTTCCTCCCTGACGGGAGAGTGTTGGTGTGCGACGCCCAGCGCGGCTTGCTCGCGATGGGCTTGGATGGTGCCGTCGAAGAGTTGGTCACCGAGTTCGAGGGTGCCTCGATGCGGTTCTGTAACAACGCGGCCGTGAGCGCCGCAGGTGACATCTGGTTTTCTGACTCCTCCACCGTCTATGGCATTGCCGACTGGAAGGCCGACTTTGTCGAGGGCACCCGCACTGGACGTCTTTTCGTGCGGCGAGCGAACGGTGCCGTGGAGAAGGTGCTTGATGGCTTGCACTTTGCCAACGGGGTAGCGCTCAGCACCGATGAGTCCTTTGTCGCGGTAGCTGAGACTGGTGCGCGCACCGTCGTACGCCACTGGATCGATGGGCCACTTGCGGGCACTCAGGACTATCTCGCCACCGAACTGCCTGGTTATCCCGACAACATCTCGCGTGGGTCGGATGGGCTGATCTGGGTGAGCATCGCATCGCCGCGCGATCCGGTGGTGCAGCGCCTGCAAAACGCACCTTTGATGGTTCGTCGAGCGGTCAAACACATCCCTGAGGCGTTGCAGCCCAAACCTAAGCGCACCGCCCGGGTGCAGGCGTACGACGACGCCGGGCTACTCATTCACGATCTGCAAGGCGATGCCACGAATTTCCACATGGCTACCGGCGTTCGCGAGCACAATGGAACGGTGTGGCTTGGATCGCTTCACGAACCGGCCATTGCACATATGTGCGTCTCCTAAACTGGTCGGTATGTCTTTCCTTGCCCATTGGGGCGGTCCCGAGCAGTTGCGCGAGCTTGATGAGCGCCAACTGACAGAGCTTGCCAGCGAAATCCGCGACTTCATGGTCGCCAAGGTCTCGCGTACCGGCGGTCACTTGGGGCCAAACCTCGGCGTTGTCGAGCTGACCATGGCCATTCACCGGGTCTTTGAGTCACCACACGACAAGGTCGTTTTCGACACCGGTCACCAGGCCTACGTTCACAAGATTTTGACTGGGCGCATCGACGGGTTTGATCAGTTGCGTCAAGAAGGTGGACTCTCGGGTTACCCGAGTCGGGCCGAGTCCGATCACGACCTGGTGGAGAACTCCCACGCATCGACGGCTTTGAGCTACGCAGACGGCTTAGCCAAGGCCTACCTGATTCGTGGCGAAGACCGACATGTTGTCGCTGTGATCGGCGA
>CALMMO010000062.1 GCA_937868455.1 uncultured Marmoricola sp. | reverse complement strand
GTCACTGCCAAAGTTGATGGGATGCCGCACCGGATGCTGCGCACTGCACTCGTTGAGGAAGTCGAATCGACCGGGTTCCTCAATCGGCTTGGGCCAGCCACTCGTCGCGCTATGGAGTTTCGCAAGCAGTCGGGCATGTCATGGACTGAGTTGGTCAAAGACGGGCTGAGGATGAAGAAGGCTGGGGACCGATCTGTTGCCCAGATGGCTCTAGCTGCCACTAAAAGCCGGACTGGTCGAAGGCGATGTCAACGCCGGAGTACTCGCTAGCGGCCAGGTGGTGGGGGTCATCACCGACATCCCCACGTGCGCCGAACTCGTTGATCGGATCATGCAGGGCGCAGTGGCCGAGCTAGACCGGTTGGCGACGTACCGCAGCTGAAACCACGGAAGGTGGAAGCTAGAGCCGCGCCACGGGCGCGCTGTGTTGCTAGAGCCGCGCCACGGGCGCGCTGTGCCACTTGAACCACCACGACGACACTCGCAGTCCGAAGATCAATAGCCCGCAAGTCAGGGCTGAGATGGCCGCAGGAAACGGGGTCATGTTCAGCAGCAGGTACCCAACGCACCCAGGGATGGCCGCCAGGGCGTAGAACGAGCCTGGGCGGAAGTTTTCGGGTACCTCGTTGACCAAGACATCGCGGATCACGGCTCCACCCACGCCCGCTAGCACTCCGACAAAGACCGAGGAGACGAAGGGCAACCCCATGAGGTGCGCTTTGTTGGCCCCGATGAGGGAGTACATCGCTAACGACACGGCATCGATGACGACGAACCCAAACTCGCGCCGATATCGGGTGCCCAGGGCCGAGAGCAGTGGCGTCACCAGGAGTCCGCCCATGATGGTCGCTGGCAAGAGCCACGGCGAATGCAGCGCTCGGATAGGCACTTGAAGCAGCAGGTCGCGCAAGATCGCCCCGCCTAAGCCGCCGATGACTGCCAAAAACATGACGCCAACGATGTCGAACCCATGGCGTCGTGCGGCAAGTCCGCCTGCCATGGCACCGAACCCAATGGCAAGCACATCAAGCCACAGCGGGATGGCCAGGAAATCCATGGCGCAACTGTACGAAACGCTGAGCACCTATCAGCGCCAGCGCCGGATCAGCGAGACAAGTAGGTTGCGGCCGGACCTGTACGGCGTACAACCATCGACTGCTTCACCCGGATGTTGTGCGCTTTGCCGGGATGATCCTCCCCGCAAAGCGGCAAAGTCACAGGTTTACTTGTGACTTTTCACCCCACTACAAGCGCTCGATGATCGTCACGTTGGCCTGGCCTCCGCCCTCGCACATGGTCTGAAGACCAAAGCGCCCACCGGTGCGTTCGAGTTCGGATAACAAGGTGGTCATGATCCGGGTGCCGGTCGCACCGATGGGGTGACCCAAAGCGATCCCACCGCCGTTGACGTTGACCTTCTCCAGCGGCACATGGCACTCCTGCGCCCAGGCGAGCACGACGGAAGCGAAGGCTTCGTTGCACTCGAACAGATCGATGTCGTCCACGCTCATCCCAGCCTTGTTCAGAGCGTGCTGGGTGGCTGTGATGGGGCCGGTGAGCATCCAGATGGGGTCATCGGCTCGCACCGAGATGTGGTGGATGCGTGCCCGTGGGGTGAGGTTGTGCGTGCTTAGCGCCGCCTCGGAAGCCAGCAGCATCGCCGAGGAGGCATCACAGATTTGGGATGCCACTGCCGCAGTAATGCGACCCTCTGGCGCCAGTGGCTGCAGTGCGGCCATCTTGTCCATTGAGGTTTCTCGCACGGTCTCATCGACGCTGAAATCACCGACCGGCACGATCTGGCTCACGAACCGGCCCTCGTCGATGGCCTGACGGGCGCGCTGGTGGGAGTTCAATGCGAACTCCTCCATCCGCTCGCGCGCGATGTCCCACTTCTCCGCGATCATTTCGGCGGACTTGAACTGGCTGACCTCTTGGTCGCCGTACCTCGCCAGCCAGCCTGGCGACTCGGCGAAGGGCGTAGAGAAGCCGTACTGCTGAGCCACGAGCATCGCCGATGAAATCGGGATGGCAGACATGTTTTGCAGCCCGCCTGCGACGACGAGGTCTGAGGTTCCCGACATCACTGCCTGTGCCGCGAAGTGCACGGCCTGCTGCGAAGACCCGCATTGGCGATCGATGGTTACACCTGGCACGTGCTCGGGGAGTCCAGCGACGAGCCACGCGGTGCGAGCCACGTCGCCAGCCTGACCACCGATGGTGTCGCAGCAGCCCATGATCACGTCATCGACAGCGCCCGGGTCAACACCCGTGCGCTGCATCAACGCACTCAGCGTGACACCACCCAAGTCGGCTGGATGCATCGCGGCCAATGTTCCCCCGCGTTTCCCGATCGGAGTGCGAAGTCCGTCAACGATGTAGGCCTGCGTCATGCCGAAATCCCTTCAAACAAGATGGCTAAATATTGCTCGGCGACCTGATCTGGGGTGAGCGCACCACCTGGGTGGTACCAGCGCACAGCCACCCAGACGGTGTCGCGGATGAAGCGGTAGACAAGTTCGACGTCAAGATCTGAGCGCAGTTCGCCCTCGGCAACGGCTTGAGTGAGCAGGTCTAGCCAGAGGCTGCGAAACCGTGCCGAGCGTTCCTCGAGATAGGCGAAGCGCTCAAAGGTTGAGAGATAGGCAGCATCGTTTTGGAAGATGGCGACCTCGGAGGCGTGCTGGTCGATGGCATCAAATGATGCCCGCACCACTGCCTCGATCTTGTGCCGTGGGCTCGACCCACTGGCCACGATGGCGTCGTACGTGGCAAACAGTTCACTTTGGAAGCGCTCCAGCAGCTCATCGACCATGGCTTCTTTGGAGTCGAAGTGGTGGTAGAGCGAGCCAGACAAGATCCCGGCTGCGTCGGCGATATCGCGCACCGTGGTGTTGCCGAACCCTCGTTCGGCAAAGAGACGCCCGGCAATGCGCAGGAGTTCGTCACGGCGACTAGGCATGTTGGCTACTCACGCTGATCACTTCGCCAGTGAGGTACGACGAATAGCCGCTCGCCAAGAACACCATCACGTTGGCCACCTCCCAGGGGGCTGCGGCTCGACCGAATGCTTCGCGCTGAGTGAGTTCATGCAGCAACTCGGGGCTAGTTACCTTTTCTAAGAAGGGGTGCATGGCCAGGCTCGGCGAGACCGCATTGACCCGAATCCCGTGGGGTGCCAAATCCATGGCAGCGCATCGAGTCAGGGCCATCACGCCGGCTTTGGCGGCTGCGTAGTGGGCTTGACCCTCCTGGGCTCGCCACCCGATCACGGAGGCGTTGTTGACGATCACGCCTGGGGTGCCTGCCGCCACAAAGCGTTGGCCCGCGCCACGGATGCAGCGCATCGTTCCGGTCAAGGTGATGTCGAGCACCCGGCTCCACGATTCGTCGGTCATCTCCAAGATGGAGTCGGTGCCGCCGAGGCCAGCGTTGTTAATCACGATGTCGAATGGCGCGACATCGAGCAGGGCATCGACCTGCTCTTGTGAGGTGACATCGCAAACCCTGGTCACGACACGCTCAGCGCCAAACTCGGCGCCCAAAGATTCCTGGGCTTCGCCTAGTCGCCGAGCGTGTGTGTCACCTAGAACCACGAGCGCGGCACCCTCTTCGAGGCAGCGGCGCGCCACGGCAGCGCCAATCCCGGCGCCGGCGGCAGCGGTGATGACCACGGTCTTGCCCTCTAGCAGCGCGTGCGGCGCAAGGTACTCGGGTGTGGGCTGGGCCAGTTTCATCTCGGCGGCCTCCTCAGGCTCGGGCTTCGCGGGGCAGACCGAGCACCCGCTCGGAAAGAATGTTTCGCTGCACTTCGTTCGAGCCGCCGTAGATGGTGTCGGCCCGGGTGAAGAGGAAGAGTCGTTGCCAATCGGACAAGTCGTAATCGGGTCCACACGTCAAGGCGGCGGCCCCTTGGACCGCCATCGCTAGGTCACCCAACGTGCGATGCCAGGTTCCCCACAGCAGTTTGGTGATCGAGGCCTGGCCTGAACCGGAGTCGGAGTGTGTGGAGGCGTCAGCCAGCATCCGCAGCGCGTTGAGGCGGATGACTTCCAATTCCACTTCGGCGTGACGCAGTCGGTCTCGCAACACCAAGTCATCCCAGGCGCCGGTGTCTTTGGCCAAGGTGATGAGGTGATCGAGTTCGCGCCGAAAACCCACTTGTTGACCGATCGTGGACACTCCACGTTCAAAGCCGAGGGTCCCCATCGCGACCGCCCAGCCTTCACCTGGCGCGCCAACAACCAGATCGGCGTCAGTGCGGGCACCTGAGAAGAAAACTTCGTTGAACTCCGAGGTGCCCGTCAGTTGAACGATCGGCCGGACCTCGACCCCGGGTTGATGCATCGGAACAAGCAGGTACGACAAGCCCTTATGCCGCACTGAACCGGGCTCGGTGCGCGCCACCACGAAACACCAGTCGGCTTGATGTGCCTGCGAGGTCCACACCTTCTGACCATCGATGACCCACTCGGCTGTGCCCTGATCATCTGTCAGCGTCGCTTTGGTGGACACGTTGGCCAGGTCAGATCCCGCACCGGGCTCGGAGTAGCCCTGACACCACAGTTCCTCTACGGCCAAGATCGAAGGCAGGAACCTCTTCTGCTGCTCGGGGGTGCCAAACGCGATCAACGTTGGCCCGAGCAACTCTTCGCCCAGGTGATTCACCCGAGCTGGCGCGTCAG
>CALMMO010000061.1 GCA_937868455.1 uncultured Marmoricola sp. | reverse complement strand
CTAGTTGCCTCCTGCGACGTAGGCCGCGTCAAGAATCCGCACCCCGGTGGGCAAGACAGTCACCGGGTTGAGGTCTAGCTCAAAGCCCGCAGGCCATTCCCGGGTCACCTCGGCCAGGTGGGCAATGCAATCCACGAGAGCTTTCCGATCAGCCGGGGCCGCACCACGCACGCCACCGAGCAGCATGCCAACTCGAGTCTCATCCAGCATCCGATCAATCTCAACCGCATCCACTGGCGACACTCGCAAAGCCACGTCAGCGACTACTTCGGTCAACACGCCACCGACTCCGACCGTAAGCACTTGACCCAGAGGACTAGGGGCGATGCCGACCAGCACTTCAACCCCTGCGGGCACGCACTCCTCCACCCACACCCGACCACCCAACGCAGCGATCTGGTCAAAGGCTGCCCCCGCAGCCTCGGGCTCGACCCCGACGATCACGCCACCAGCCTCGCTCTTATGCAGCAGGCCAGGCACCACAGCTTTGAAGACCGACGAACTCACACACGCCGCTTCAGCCTCATCGCGACTGGCGACAAACTGACCACGCGGCACGGGCAACCCTGCACTGGCTAACAGTGCCTTCATCTCCGCCTCGCTGGAGTCTGGCTGTGGCGCAGGCAGCAGGTCGGCCACAGCGCCGCCCTCCGGCGCCTTCACGCCACCGAACGTGCACAATGCAGCCAGGGCAGTCACTGCCCGTGCCGGGGTTGGGAAACTGGCGATCCCGGCAGCCTGCATCTGGGCTCGCGCCAAAGGAGCCAACTGATCTGCACCAGTGCGTACGGCGATCACGGGTTTGAGGCCAGCCACCTTCGACAACGCACCCACGACGTCATCGACATCTCGACCGGTCAGCACACAAAAGCACGCCACGATCCCATCAACATTTGGATCGGCAGCCAGCACCGACAACGTGCGCTCAAAGAGCGCACTGTCACTCATCACCGACGCGGTGACATCGACTGGATTTGCGGTGCTGCCAAAGGCCGGCACGATCTCGTCAAGCGCGGCCGTCGTGCCGGGATCAAGCGTGGCCAACTGGAGTCCGTGTGCCTCGATGGCATCGGCGGCCAAGATGCCCGAGCCACCCGAAGTGGTGACGACCGCGACTCGCCGACCGGCCGGTCTCGCCACACCCAACACCGAGCCGATGTCGAGCAGGGCCTCGAGGTCATCGGCCCGCACGATCCCCAGTTGACGCAGTGCTGCGTCGACGACGCGATCGGCCACTGCCAGTGACCCGGTGTGCGATGCCGCGGCCTGGGAACCGGCCTCGGAGCGCCCCGCCTTCAAGATCGCCACCGGTTTGCCCAGCCCGGCCAGGTCTCGCAAACTGGCCATGTCGGTCAAGGTTTCGACGTACCCAATCACCCCAGTGCATTGGGGCATCTGGGCCATCGCAGCCATCACTTCGACGGCGCTGACGTCGGCCTCGTTGCCGGTGTTGACCACCCAGCCCAGCCCCAGCCCGCGCTCAAACGCCAACGAAACCGCGCCATAACCCAAGGCGCCGCTTTGCGACACGAAGCCGACAGTGCCTGGGACCAATTCGGTGTTGGGACTCGCAAAGAGCGGCGAAAACGAGGTGACCTGCCCCGTCCCCACTCCGAGGGTGCCGATGCAGTTGGGTCCGAGCACTCGCATCCCCCCATTGCGAGCGGTCGCAACGATCTCGTGCTGCATTGCAGCCCCGGCTTCACCGGTCTCCGCAAACCCACTGGTGCACACGATGGCGACCTGCACTCCGGCGGCGACGCAATCGGCAATCGCGCCAGACACACTGGTCGCACCCACCATGATCATGGCGAGTTCCACGGGGCCTGGGCAGTGTGCCAACGATGAGTACGACGGGAGCCCGCACACGGGCTGGTGGTCTGGACGCACCGGATAGATGGCACCTTCGTAGCCATAGCGCACAAGGAACTCAACCGGGAGTCGACCCAAAGCCCCTGGGCGATCGCTAGCGCCGATGATCGCAACGCTGCGAGCAGCCCACAGCGCGTGCAACGGCGCGCTCGGCTGGGGCATGGCAACTCCGGGGTGTGGCGTGAGAGGCTTCCACTGAAGCTAGTGAGCTGTCAGGCTATGTCGAAATCGAAACGATCGTCAACGGAACGGGATAGAAATGAGCGCTCCTCGCTTTGCTGATCGCACCGTGCTCATCACGGGCGGAGCAGGCGGCATCGGTCGGGCGGTGGCCAGTGGATTTGCTGCGCAGGGAGCCCGCGTCGCCATCGTTGACGTCGACCTTCACAACGCTCAGGGCGTAGCCGATTCATTGAGCGCTGAGCACGGCGTCGAGGCCGCCGGTTGGGCCGTCGACGTGAGCAACCGCGAAGCAGTGGTGGGGCTGATGGCTGAGGTGAACGCCAGGTTGGGGGGTCCCAACATCGTGGTCACGTTGGCGGGCGGGTCGCTCGGCACCCCCAAAGATCTCTCTGAGATCGAAGCCGACGACGTTGACCTCGTGGTCGATGTCAACGTGAAAGGCACGTTCTATTGCGCGCAAGCTGCGGCGTCGTACTTCACTGCAGGTGACTGCATCGTCACTGTGAGTTCGATCGGCGGTCGCCAGCCATCGCCGGTGACCGGAGTGCCCTATGCCGCCGCCAAGGCCGCAGTGCTTGGGCTGACCAGACGGATGGCTCGCGAACTGGGACCACGCGGCATTCGGGTTAACGCGGTCGCACCTGGGCTGTTTCTCACCGGTCGACTCCAGCAGATGTACGACGCCATGCCCGAAGCCGAGCGACGCGAGGTGCTCGACGCCATCCCGCTCGATAGGTTCCCCGAGTTACGTGAGATCGTCGACCCGATCATGTTCTTAGCCTCGGTCGAGGCCTCCTACATCACCGGCGTTGTCCTTGATGTCAACGGCGGCCGATTCATGCCCCAATAGGTTGGTCTCTTGATGCCCCCCGCACCTCCACGTTCCCTCATCGTCACCATCTACGGGCTATATGCCCGAGAGGTCGGCGGTTGGCTCAGCGTGAGTTCGTTGATCCAACTCTTGGCCGAACTCGGAGTCGAGGACCCCGCCGTACGCTCCTCGATCTCGCGTCTAAAGCGACGCGGAATCTTGGTGGCCCAACGCCATGGCGGCCGCGCCGGTTATGCGCTGTCGGCGCATGCTCGCTCGATCCTCGACGAAGGCGACCAGCGCATCTTTGCCGCCACTCGCGCGTCATTGGCCGACGGTTGGGTGATGGCAGTCTTCTCGGTGCCTGAAGCCCAACGCCAACAGCGCTATCGACTGCGCTCGAGACTAACGTGGCTCGGTTTTGGGGCTGTCTCTTCGGGAGTGTGGATCGCCCCCAAACGGCTTCTCGGTCCCACGCAAGAGGCATTGGCCCGTGATGAACTCTTGGCCTATGTCGACTTGTTCGAGTCCAACTATGTCGGGCCGGAGGACCTGCGCGAGGAGGTCGCCCGCTGGTGGGACCTCGATGCGCTCGGGACTCTCTATGCCGACTTCCAGCGCGAGTTCGCTCCAATCGCGCAGCGGCGCCGCGGCACTCGCACCGGTGATGCCTTCGCAGACTACGTTCGCGCCCTGACCACCTGGCGCCGACTGCCCTATCTCGACCCAGGCCTGCCCGAGGAACTCTTGCCGCCCGACTGGGCTGGCACATTGGCACAAGCAACGTTCTCAACGTTGCATAAACGGCTAGCGACCCCTGCGCATCAGTTTGTCGACACGATTCGTGAGGGTGAGTCCTAGCGGGTCCTTGCGCACGAGTGTTTATTGCGTGAAACTCAACGACAGTCACAGAAGCGACATACTCGTGAGCGGCGTGGAGGACCTATGAAAATCGTCTGCATCGGCGGCGGCCCTGCTGGGTTGTACTTCGGGTTGCTGATGAAGCGTTACATGCCCCAACACGACATCACTGTGGTCGAACGCAACCGCCCCTACGACACCTTCGGGTGGGGCGTGGTGTTTTCGGACCAGACGATGGACAACCTGCGGATCTGGGACCCCGAAACTGCCGAAGAGATCCAGCAAGCCTTCAACCATTGGGACGACATCGAACTTCGTTTCAAGGGCCGCACCCTGCGTTCGGGCGGGCATGGGTTCGTCGGGATCGGGCGCAAGCGCCTGCTCAACATCTTGCAGGCCCGCTGCGAACAACTCGGGGTAAACCTGGTCTTTGAAATCGAAGCCCAATCCGATGCTGACTACCCCGACGCCGACCTCATCATCGCCAGCGACGGCATCAACTCAGGCATCCGCGAGCAACACAAAGACGTTTTCCTGCCCGACATCGTGGTGCGGCCCAACCGGTTCATTTGGCTAGGCACCCACAAGCAGTACGACGCCTTCACCTTCGACTTCGTGCGCACCGAACACGGCTGGTTCCAGGCCCACATCTACAAGTTCGATGACCAAACCACGACCTTCATCGTCGAATGCCCCGAGAGTGTCTGGCTTGCGCACGGCCTCGACCAGGCCGATCAAGATCAATCGATCGCGTTTTGTGAGCAGATTTTCGCCGACAACCTCCAAGGCGAGAAGTTGATGACCAACGCTCGCCACTTGCGCGGTTCTGCCTGGCTGAACTTCCAGCGGGTCAGGTGCGACAACTGGTGGTTCGACAACGGCAACAGCCACGTGGTGTTGATGGGTGACGCCGTCCACACGGCTCACTTCGCCATCGGGTCGGGCACGAAGTTGGCTCTTGAAGACGCCATCGAACTGGTGCGCCAGTTCCAGGTGCATGGCGACTCAGCAGAGACGCTGGGCCAGGTGCTCACGCACTACCAAGCCGTGCGCGAAATCGATGCTCTTCGTCTGCAAAACGCGGCCTGGAACGCCATGGAATGGTTCGAGGTGTGCGGCGATCGCTATTGCGACACCCTGGAACCCGAACAGTTCATGTATTCGATGCTCACCCGCAGTCAGCGCATCAGCCACGAGAACCTCCGCTTGCGCGACAAGCAGTGGCTCGAAGACTACGAACGCTGGTTCGCGGGCCTTGGGCCCGATGCTGACCCGGTGCCGCCGATGTTCACGCCGTACTCCCTCAAGGGGCTGACCCTGAAGAACCGAGTCGTGGTCTCGCCGATGGCGCAGTACTCAGCCATCGACGGACTCGTCGGTGACTACCACCTCGTGCACCTTGGCGCGCGGGCAATGGGAGGCGCTGGGCTGGTGATGGCCGAAATGACCTGCCCCAGCCCGACCGGACGCATCACACACGGGTGCCCTGGGCTGTGGACCGATGAGCACGGTGAAGCGTGGAAGCGCATCGTGGATTGGGTGCACGCACAAACTGACGCCAAGATCGGCATGCAGATCGGGCACGCCGGTGCGAAGGCGTCGACGCGACGCGAGTGGGAAGGCGGCGACCTGCCCATCGATGAGAGCACCGGCGAACTCAACTGGCCGCTGATCTCGGCCTCGCCTCAGCAATACCTACCCGGTGTCAGCCAGGTGTCTTCGGGAATGACTCGCGCCGATATGGATGTCGTGACTGCCGAGTTCGTTGCCGCTACGTCGAGGGCAGTTGCTGCTGGGTTTGATTGGCTCGAACTTCACTGCGCCCACGGCTACTTGCTCTCTAGTTTCATCTCCCCGCTGACCAACCAACGCGAGGATGAGTACGGCGGGAGCCTGGAGAACCGACTGCGCTACCCACTAGAGGTGTTCGGCGCGATGCGAGCTGTCTGGCCCGAAAACCTGCCCTTCTCGGTGCGCATCTCGGCCCACGACTGGGTCGAAGGCGGAATCACCCCCACCGACGCCGTCGAGATCGCCCGTGCCTTCAAAGCTGCCGGCGCCGACCTGATCGACTGCTCCTCTGGGCAGGTCAGCAAGGAGCAGAAGCCGACGTACGGCCGGATGTATCAAACTCCGTTTGCTGACCAGATCCGCCAACTCGTGGGCATCCCCACAATGGCTGTGGGTGCGATCTCCGAGGCCGACCACGTCAACAGCATCATCGCCGCCGGACGAGCGGACCTCTGCGCCGTCGCCCGACCCCACCTAGCCAACCCCGCTTGGACGCTCACTGAGGCCGCCAAAATCGGATACACAAACGTCACCTGGCCTCGCCAGTACCTGGCTGGCAAGCCCCAAATGGAGGCATTGTTCGCGCGCGAGCGCGCTGCAGGAATCCCAGGTTAAGTACCCCGTTTGTCACTTCACCCAGGTTGCAACCTGGGTGAA
>CALMMO010000060.1 GCA_937868455.1 uncultured Marmoricola sp. | reverse complement strand
CGATGTACGACCCTGCAGCTCTGGCAGCCCAACGCCGTCTGGGCGAACTCAACCCCTCCATGACGGCCTTTGCTGGTGCCTACCAAGGGTGGGGATTCCACGAAGATGGGGCCCGATCGGGTGTGGCTGCGGCCCAAGCCCTTGGAGTGTCTTGGTGATCGAACTCCCTCCCCTCCCAGCGCTGGTCGTCGGGACGGTGCATCACACCCGGCACCGTCCGCTGCGGCACACGTTTGATTACCGGGTCTATGAGTTCTTGATCGATTTGGCCGATCCGCCGACCTTGCCCCGATGGCTGGCGCCGTGGACCGTGCTGCGCGGTGAAGATCACCTCGATGGAGCCGCGGGCGTGCCGGCTTTGCAGGCCAACGTCATCAGGGTGCTCGAGCGCAGTCTCCAAGGACCCCCCGTCAGCCGGGTGCTGATGTTGGCCAACGCGCGCGTGCTCGGACACGTCTTTGACCCGCTGACCTTGTTTTGGTGCCTCGACGCCCAAGACGACCTGATCGGCGTCGTGATGGAGGTGCACAACACCTACGGCGAACGACACGCCTACGTCATCTCCGGCGCCGACGTGCACCGCGCAAGCGTCGACAAGAAGTTTCACGTCTCGCCGTTCAACGACGTCTCCGGAGAGTACGACGTGCGCATCAGGCTCTCGGCCACCAAGGTGCTGGCATCGATCTTGCTCAAACACGGCGACCAACCGTTGGTGACTGCCGTGCTCTCCGGCGTGCCCAAACCGATGACTACCTCAGCTGTGCTGAAGACCGTGGTTGCCTCCCCGCTGATGACCTGGAAAGTCAGTGCGCTCATCCGGGTGCACGGCATCTGGCTGTGGCTCAAGCGACTCCCTGTGCAGCCGCGCAAACCCCATGACCAAGAAAGTGTGCGATGACCCAGTTTGAACCAGACCGAGCGGTGACAAAGGTGACCCGTGGCCGGGTCGCCAAACCGCTGGTCGAACTCATTGTGAAGCAGCTCCCCGTGACGCTTCGCTACCCCGATGGGCACACCATCGGTGCGGGTGGTCCGGACGCGCCTGTCTTGGAACTGATCCGCCCCGACGTGTTCTTCCGCAGACTCGAGTCACACCCCAAGATCGGGCTCGGCGAGGCCTACATGGCCGGCGACTGGCGAGTGAGTGCCAGCACCGACTTGGCCGATGCCCTGAAGCCCTTTGCGCAACGCATCAGCACGATCTTGCCCCGTCCACTGCTAGCTCTGCGGGCACTCGTTGATCGGGCGATCCCCGAAAAGCAACGCAATGACATTCGGGGCTCGCGCGCCAACATTGAGGCCCACTACGACCTGTCGAACGATCTGTTCGCGACGTTCTTGGACCCCTCCATGACTTACAGCAGCGCCTTGTTCTCTGCTGACTCAGACTTCGACAGCCAAGATCTGCTGGCTGCCCAACACCGCAAGATTGATGCTGCGCTGGATGCGGCCGGAGTCACCGCTGGTTGCCGGTTGCTCGAGATCGGCACGGGCTGGGGCGAATTGGCGTTGCGCGCGGCTCAGCGCGGGGCCGAGGTCACCTCGATCACGCTGTCTGCCCGGCAATTGGAGTACGCCGTGGCCAAGATCGAGGCAGCCGGGCTGGCTGATCGGGTCAAGATCGAACTGCGTGACTACCGAGAAGTTGAAGGAACCTTCGACGCGGTCGTCTCCATCGAAATGATCGAAGCAGTTGGGGAGGAGTACTGGCCGACGTACTTCAGCGCGATTGATCGCGCACTGGCCCCCCATGGCACCGCAGTGATCCAGGCGATCTTGATGGACCACGACCGACTGCTGGCCACTCGCAACTCTTATGGCTGGATCCAGAAATACATCTTCCCCGGTGGGCTCATCCCGAGTTTGCAGGCGATCGGCGACGTGCTCGCTGAGCACAGCACGATGAGAGCGGTCGACGTCAATCTCTTCGGCCAGCACTACGCCCACACACTGAAGCGTTGGCGCGCAAGCTTCATGGATGCGCGTGAAGAGGTCAAGGCGCTTGGGTTTGATGAGACCTTCCAGCGAATGTGGGAGTTCTATTTGGCCTACTGCGAGGCCGGATTCGCCGTCGGCTACCTCGATGTTGGCCAAGTGAAGATCACCAAGGACTGACCAAGCCTGCTTGACCGGGATGTTTGGCGCTTTGCGGGGGAGATCTCCCCGGTGAACTGTAAAAGTCACAGGTTTACTTGTGACTTTTACCTGGTTCCCAGACCCCCACCGACGTGCATCCAGGAGTCGCCTCGCGAGCGGGTCCACAGCGCCAAGCCTCGCCCGCCCATGAAGAACACACAGAACGCGACCCACAGCCAGACCAAGTTGGGGGCAAGCAGGGCGGAGGGCGCGAAGACGAGCAGCACGAGGGTGCCCGCCCTGGCTAGATACCGGGCGTCGCCGGCTCCGATGAGCACCCCGTCGAGCACAAAGACGAGCCCGGCAAGGGGTTGGGCCAGCGCCGCCACCATCAGCACAGGCGGCACGGTCGCGAGCACGTCGGCGTCGGAGGAGAACACCCGCCCGATCAAGGGACTCACCAAGGCCAGCAGCCCGCCGGTGACAACGCCACTGACGACACCCCAACGAATCACTTTGGCGGTCATCGCCCGCGCTTGCACCACGTCGCCCGCGCCGAGGTAGCGGCCTGTCATGGCCTGGGCGGCGATCGCGACGGCATCGAGCACGAAGGCCAAGAACAACCAGAGCGTCATGGTCAACTGCATGGTCGCGAGTGGCGCGTCGCCGAATCGAGCGGCGGCATAGGTCATCAAAATCAAGGCGGCTCGCAGCGTGGCGGTGCGCACGATCAACGGCACGCCAGCGGTTGCCGCGGCTTTGATTCCGGGGAGGTCAGGGTGCAGCGCGGCGCCGTGGGTTGAGGCCGCACGTACGACGACGTACGACAAAGCCAGTGCCGAACCAACTTGGGCGATCAGGGTGCCGAACGCCGAGCCCGCGATCCCCCAGCCGAAGCCGTAGACGAAGAGCAGATTCAACACAATGTTGACGAGGTTGCCGACCACCGCGACAACTAGCGGGGTGCGGGTGTCTTGCGTGCCTCGCAAGACGCCGGTCGCGGCCAGCATGACGAGCAGGGGGATGGCGCCGAACCAGGCGATGAGCAGGTACGTCGTCGCGAAGTGGGCCGTTGACGAACTGGGCTCAAACCAGCCGACTAGCCACGGCGTCGACAGATAGCCAGCGACGGTCGCGATGGCGCCAACAAAGGCCGCCAACCAGAGGCCATCGATGCCTTGGGTGAGTGCCGCAGTTTGGTCGCCCGCGCCGATGCGGCGCGCGACGCTGGCCGTGGTGCCGTAGGCGAGGAACACGCACAGGCTCACCAGCGTGCCCATGACCTGGCTGGCGATGCCGAGAGCGGCTAACTGTGAGGTGCCGAGGTGCCCCACGATGGCGGTGTCGGCGAGCAAGAAGATGGGCTCGGCCACCAGTGCGAAGAAGGCTGGTACGGCGAGTCGCAGGATCTCTCGATCACTGACATTCATGCGCATTAGTGAGCGTCCTGGGACCGGTGTGACACGTGGGAGAACCTAGTTGGTGGTCTGCATGAGGTTTGAGAAATGTCAATGCCTGAGACTTGTGGAAAACCTAGGTGTGCCTGTGGATGGAGACTCGGCCTACTTGCCATGTCGACAAACGGATAGGCCTACACCAGATTGCGGACAGGTGAACAGAAATCTTGAAAAAGTTTTCCGAGGGGGCCGGTGGATTCATGTTTCCCCAGGTCAGAGTGCCTTTTCGGGTTTCAGCGAAAGTGAAGTCCACAGCTGGATCAACAGGCTGTGCACATGTAGCACTGCGTGTCTCCACAGGCTGTGGGGGTTATCCACAACCGCCTGTGAATTGGCGAATAGCAACGCGCAGATTTGCCACCTAATGTGGCCCAGTCGAGCAACAGTCACAGAACTGTCGGTGCCCATCTCTACCGTCTAGGTGAAGAGTTTCGGACATCATATTTTTTCGGGCGGAGGGTGCATGAGTCAGGCGGAGATCGACCGTCCCGATCAGTTCAACAACCCCTTCGGCGAAGACCACCAAGCCTATGTCGGTCGCGTGCCCCCTCAAGATGTCGAAGCCGAGCAAAGCGTGCTTGGCTCGATGCTGCTGTCTAAAGACGCCATCGCCGATGCCACCGAAAATCTTGCTGGCGCCGACTTCTACAAGCCCGCTCACGAGACCATCTTCGACGCCATCATGGAGCTCTATGGCAGAGGCGAACCGGTCGATCCGATCACCGTCGCCGCCGAGCTCACCCGTCGAGGCGACATCGCCAAAATGGGTGGCGCGCCGTACCTCCACACCCTCACGCAGATGGTGCCGATCGCCTCAAACGCGGGCTACTACGCCGAGCTGGTCCGCGAGAAGGCGATCCTGCGACGCCTTGTCGATGCAGGCACTCGCATCGCCCAGATGGGCTATTCGGGCGAGGGTCAAGTTGATGACACGGTCGACCGGGCTCAGGCTGAGATCTATTCGATCAGCGAGAAGCGGCAAAGTGAGGACTACCTTCCGCTGAGCGCCATCATGGAGTCGACCCTCGATGAGATCGAGGCGATCTCTAACCGAGACGGCTCCCTGCACGGTGTGCCCACCGGCCTGGCCGACCTCGATGAGCTGACCAACGGATTTACCGGCGGTCAGATGATCATCGTCGCGGCTCGACCTGCGATGGGGAAGGCGTTGGCGCTAGACACCCCACTCGTCACTCCAACTGGGTGGACGACGATGGGCGAGGTTGCCGTTGGTGATCAGCTTTTCGGAGCTGATGGCAAACCCACTCGGGTCGTTGCTGCTACCGAGGTGATGCACGGTCGGCCTTGCTACGAAGTCGTGTTTTCTGACGGGTCGCGCATCATTGCCGACGAGGAACACCAGTGGCTCACTGAGACGCGAGCAGCACGTAAGTCGGCGTGGGCCGCAGAGCGCAACTACAACCGCTCGCGCAATCAGTGCATCAAACCGGCCGTCGTGACGACGCGTGAGATCGCATCAACTGTGCGCCTCAACACCGACCGACGTGCCAACCACGCGGTCCTCAATGCCTTGCCGCTTCAGTGTGAGGGCGAAGGGTTGCCGCTGCCGGCATATGTGCTGGGGGCATGGCTTGGCGATGGTCATTCCGCCTCGGCGCGATTGACCTCTGAGACTGATGAGATCCCCGAGATCATTCGGTCGTTTGGAGTGCGTTGCGAGCCGCGAGCTGGATACATGCTGCACAGCCTCTCGTTGGAGCCAGGTGACCCCAGGGGAAGTGTTCAGGCGGTTCTTCGCACCATGGGAGTGCTCAACAACAAACACATCCCCATGGCTTACCTTCGCGCTCCTGAGGCGGAGCGCCGGGCTTTGTTGGCGGGGTTGCTCGACACAGACGGCACGATCGTGCGCAATGGCGGGTCGGTGCAGTTGGCGCTGACGCACGAGCGTCTAGCCATGGATGCCTGGGAGCTGATCGTCAGCCTGGGCTACAAATGCACCCATCGCACCAAGCTCGTCAAAGGTCGCTCCAAGGCAACCTCGACTGCGCATTTGCTCACGTTCTCCTCGGTTGACCCGGTGTTCTGGTTGCGTCGCAAAGCGGAGTTGCACGCCTCGGCTGGTGCCGAATCGACCTCTCGCATTGGGCGTCGCTACATCACCGAGGTTCGTGAGATCGACTCGGTGCCGGTCAGATGCGTTGAAGTTGAAAGCGCTGATCATCTCTACCTCGCCGGGTCCTCGATGATCCCCACCCACAACTCGACGCTTGGACTCGACTTTTGTCGGGCAGCCTCTATCGGCGCCAACATGACCTCGGTCTTCTTCAGTCTCGAGATGAGCAAATCCGAGATCACCACGCGTTTGCTGGCCGCTGAAGCCCGAGTGGCGCTCAACCACATGCGCAACGGCCCGATGACCGAAGACGACTGGGCCAAGTTGGTGCCCAAGATGGGTCAAGTGTCAGGCGCGCCGATGTTCATCGACGACAGCCCGAACCTCACGATGATGGAGATCCGATCCAAGGCGCGCCGACTCAAGCAGCGCCACGACCTGCGTCTGATCGTCATCGACTACTTGCAGTTGATGAGCAGCGGCAAAAAGGTCGAGTCGCGCCAACTTGAGGTCTCGGAGTTCTCCCGCCAAATCAAGTTGCTGGCCAAAGAACTCGACGTGCCGATCATTGCCCTTTCTCAGCTCAACCGTGGCCCCGAGCAGCGCTCCGACAAGCGCCCGATGATGAGCGACCTTCGCGAGTCGGGATGTCTCACCGCCGACACTCGCCTGCTTCGCGCCGACAACAACGCCGAGGTCACGCTGGGTGAGTTGATGAGCGGGGGCGAGAGCGACGTTCCTGTCTGGGCTTTGGACGATCGCTTGAAACTGGTGCCGCGCACGCTGACCCACGCCTTCTCTAGCGGCACCAAAGAGGTGTTCGACGTGACGCTGGCTTCTGGGCGGCGGGTCCAGGCCACCGCCAACCACCCCTTCCTCACCTACGACGGGTGGATGCCACTGCGAGAACTCTTGCCAGGGGCGCGGGTGGGTGCTGTTCGGCACGTGCCGCCGCCGATGGAGGTTCGCGAGTGGGATGACTACGAAGTGGTTTTGCTTGCTCACATGATCGGAGACGGCTCGTTCGTGAAGCGGCAGCCGATCCGTTATGCGAGCACCGACGAAGCCTGCCTGCAGACTGTGGCCTGGTGTGCCCGCAATCGGTTCGGCATCACTGCCAAACGTGACGACTATCCAGCGGCCAGAGTGACGACGTTGAGATTGCCTGCGCCGTACAAACTTGCGCGGGGGCGTCGCAACCCCATCGCCGCATGGCTTGACGAGCTCGGACTCTTCGGGCTGCGCAGCCACGAGAAGTTCGTGCCAGCAGGCGTCTTCGGTCTTACCAAGGCTCAGGTCGGTCTGTTCTTGCGCAACCTGTGGGCCACCGATGGTTCGATCCAGCAACGCGCTGATGGGTCAGGCCACATCTATTACGCGACGACCAGTCGACGACTCGCTGATGATGTGGCGAACCTGCTGATGCGTTACAACGTGTTCAGTCGGATCAAGACAGCCCACAAGCCGGGCTACCGCGACACCTACCACGTGTGCATCTACGGTGCCGAAAACCAGCTGAGGTTCTGCGAGGAGATTGGCGCACACGGCGCTCGTGGTCAGATCGCCGAGCGGTTGTGTGTCTCGCTGCGAGAGATCAAGTCCAACACCAATGTCGACACTGTGCCTGTTGAGGTGTGGGAAGACGTGAGGGACATCTTGCGCGATCAGGGCATGACGCATCGGGAGTTCGCCGAGGCGATGGGCACAAACTTCAATGGCTCGACCATGTGGCGGCACGCCCCCAGCCGCGAGCGCTTGCACAAGGTTGCCACTGTGTTGGCCGACGCCGACCTCGATGTAGTGGCCACCAACGACGTCTTCTGGGACTCCATCAAGTCCATCGAGCCAGCCGGTGTGACTGAGGTCTACGACGCCACGGTGCTCGGCGTCCACAACTTCATCGCCAACGGCATCTGCCTGCACAATTCCCTGGAGCAAGACGCCGACATCGTCATGCTTCTCCACCGCGAGGATGTCTACGAGAAAGAGTCACAGCGCCCCGGCGAGGCCGACATCATCGTGGCCAAACACCGCAACGGCCCCACCCGCGACATCGCCGTGTTGTTCCAAGGCCACTACAGCCGTTTCGTGGATATGGCGCACTGAGTTCTGAGGACCTATCCAGCTGCCTCCTGCGTTTCCTTGAACGGCCCCCTATGTTTCGTGGGAGGGTTCACAGCGCTTGTCAGATCGTGATTGCTGCGCTATTCGGCGCGAGGGGGAAGGTCTACGCTCAACCCACTAGACAAACGTCGAGGGCGCCCCGTTTCAGCGGAGCGCCCTCGTAAGACAGGTACCTGATCCGGGTGAGGAAACAGGAGGTGTCGTCATTCCCGAGTAGGGCTTCGACCCTTCGGCGGCCCAAGTGGGTGAAGCGACGTGGTCGTTTCGGTGTGCTGGGGGTTCGTGATCCGAGTGGTCATGGCCCGCCGGGCCGCCCCATCCGCGCAGTCTGCAGCCGGTGCGGGAGACGAAGTCCGGCCGGCTGTCGAGGAACATCCCGGTGCAGGCGATGTCGACAACGACACGTGGGTGGCTCTTTCTCGAGTCCGGTCTCCAGCACGAGCTCGCGACGTGGCTGGACCGTCAGCGTGAGGTGAAGTGGCTGGTCGGTCAACCCGTGTTGTTGCGCTGGGAGCACGGAACGAAGCACTTCCCCGACGTGTTGAGCGCGCACCGGGATGGTTCAGTGACGATCTGGGATGTCCGAGCCCCTGAAGAGCGCGATGACACCTTCATGGTGATGTCGACGCGTACTCGGGCGGCCTGCTAGAGGAAGCAGCCCAGCGCACCCTGAACGACGCAGAGCGCGCCCACCTGCTTGAGCGAGCCGCCGCGCTCGGACGGCGGGCTACGAACAGCTAGCTCCACGTGACTGAACCGTCACCACATCATTGACCGGCCCGAATGTGCAGAGTAGGCCCCGCGCGATCGCGCAAGATTGGCTGCATCTCGACACTGACCAGGATCACCCACGGT
>CALMMO010000059.1 GCA_937868455.1 uncultured Marmoricola sp. | reverse complement strand
GTGCAGCGTGTCTTGCGTACTGCGGTTCAAGGATCGCGTGCCGAGAGCGGCACTGCCGTCGTGATGAACACCAAGACCGGTGAATTGCTGGCTCTTGCCGACTTCCCAACCTTGGATGCCAATGATCCGGGAGCCTCACGTCCGGCCGCGCGCAGCACGCGCGCTTTGGCCGATGTGTACGAGCCTGGTTCGGTGCAGAAGGTCTTGACCGTCTCGGCTTTGCTGGACAAGAACTTGGTCTCTCCTCGCACCAAGGTGACGGTGCCGTCAGAACTCGCCGTTCAAGACCGCACGATCCACGACTGGTTCCCTCACGGCACCATTCGCCTCACGATGGCGGGAGTCATCGCACGGTCTTCGAACATTGGCACCGCCATGGCAGCGCGAAAGCTGACGAACGAACAGCTGCATGGCTACCTCTCGAACTTCGGTCTGGGCAGCAAGACCGGGCTGGGACTGCCTGGTGAGAGTCGCGGCATCTTGCCCGACGCGTCGCGTTGGCAGCCCATCAACCAAGCCACCATCGCGTTTGGCCAAGGTGTCTCGGTCAACGCGGTTCAAATGGCCGCGGCAGTCAACACTGTCGCTAACGCCGGTGAATATGTGTCTCCGAGCCTGATTCAAGGTGGCGTGAAGACCACCGCTGGCACCAAGGTGGGCACCGCCACCTCGACTCGCCATCAAGTGATCAGCGCCGCAGCAGCACAGAAGATGGCCCGAATGATGGAGATGGTGACCGACGAGCAGTTGGGTACCGCTCCAGGAGCCAGAGTGCCGGGATATCGAGTGGCGGGGAAGACCGGAACTGCCCAACGAGTCGGGGCTAAGTGCGGTTGCTACGACGGCACGTTCACCGTCTCGTTCGCTGGCTTTGCTCCGGCAGATAGCCCGGAATTCACCGTCTATGTGGTGATCCAGAACCCTCGCAATGGCGGCGGCGGTGGTTCGATCGGAGGGCCCGCGTTCTCCAAGATCATGCGCTACCTACTTTCGCGGTACGGCGTGACACCGACCGAAACTCCCGCCGCACACCTGCCTATTCGCTGGTGATCGCGAAGAGTTCGATAGCGTCACCGCTGTGACAATCCAACCCATCGCCACGCGCCCTGTGACGCAGCAGGCGACCCCCTTGGCGGTGATCGCGCAGTGGTTGGGAGTCCAGAGCACCTCCACGGTCCCAGTGACCGGCATCAGTTTGAGCACTGATCGGTTGTTGCCTGGCGATCTGTATGCAGCCTTACCGGGCACCCGAACCCATGGTGCGAACTTCGTCTCCCGGGCCTTGGAGGCTGGCGCTGTGGGCGTCCTCACCGACGCTGAGGGCGCGCAGGTGCTGTCGGCTTCGGGGGTCGAAGTTCCAGTCGTAGTCGTTCCCGAGCCACGTCGGGTGTTGGGGCTCGTTGCGGATCGGCTTTATGGGCACCCTGCTTCTGCGTTGACACTCATTGGCGTCACGGGCACGCAGGGCAAGACGACCACGACGCGGTTACTTGAGGCTGGATTGGCTGGCTCAGGCATTGCCAGCGCCGTCATCGGCACAGTGGGGACTCGGATCAAGGGGCGTGAGGTCAAAACCTCATTGACCACGCCAGAGGCTCCGGATCTGCACGCGCTTTTCGCAGTCATGGCGGAGTCGGGTGTCCAGGCGTGCGCCATGGAGGTCTCAAGTCACGCACTGGTGCTGGGACGTGTGGACCAAGTGAGGTTCGATGTCGCCTGTTTCCTCAACCTTGGCCGCGACCATTTGGACTTCCATCGTGACGTCGATGAGTACTTCGCAGCCAAAGCAACACTGTTTACTCCCGAGCGAGCCGTCCGGGCGCTGGTCAATATCGACGATGAGCACGGGCGGATGCTTGCCCGAAGGGCGCTGATTCCTACAGCGACTTTCGGGGTAGAAACTCCAGGCGACTGGCACGCCCGCGACCTTCGCCTTGACCCATCGGGCACGGACTTCGTCGTGGTGGGGCCTGGTGTCGAGTTCGCAGCTCGCGTGCCGATGGCCGGCGGGTTCAATGTCCTCAATGCCTTGTGCGCCATTGCAGCCGCAGGCGAAGCCGGGTTTGACCCCCAAGCCGTCGCGACCGCAATTTCTCACACTCACGGCGTGCCCGGACGCCTGGAGTCAGTGCACGCGGGTCAAGCCTGGAGCGCCATCGTTGACTACGCCCATAAGCCAGATGCGGTGCAGGCTGCACTTCAGGCCCTGCGACCGGTGACAGTGGGCAAACTCATCGTCGTACTCGGTGCCGGTGGAGACCGCGACCATGGCAAGCGCCCTCTCATGGCCGCCATCGCTGCGGCCAACGCCGACGTCGTGATCATTACCGACGACAACCCGCGCACTGAAGACCCGGCCACCATTCGCGCCGAACTCCTCGCTGGGGTGCCCAGCGACACCGGCGCACAGGTCGTCGAGATAGGTGATCGTCGCGCGGCTATTGCTCATGCTGTGTCGCTAGCCCAGGGTTCTGATGCCCAGGGTTCTGACACCGTTTTGGTGGCTGGAAAGGGTCACGAATCTGGCCAGGAGATCAACGGAGTGCTGCATCGATTTGATGATCGGATCGTGCTGAGCGAAGAGATCGGCAAACGGTTGTGATCGCGCTAAGCCTCGGTGAGATCGCCACCCTCACTGGGGGATACCTGCACTTGGCGGACCCGAGTGTCGAAGTTTCTGGGCCCGTGGTCGTCGATAATCGACAAGTCGGCCCTGGGGGCCTGTTTGCGGCATTCGTGGGGGAGCACCTTGATGGTCATACGTTTGCCCAGGCGGCACTAGATGCCGGCGCAGTCGCCGTGCTCGGTTCGCAACCCACCACTGTGCCAACGGTGGTAGTCGAGGACGTGCAGACCGCGCTCGGGGCGCTGGCACGAGAGGTACTACGCCGCCGCCGCGCGCTCACAACGAACTTCACCGTGCTTGCGGTGACCGGGTCGCAAGGCAAGACCTCCACCAAAGATCTGTTAGCGGCTGTGTTGGCCGATGCGCGCGAAACTGTGGCGACCGCAGGGTCGTTCAACACCGAGATTGGCGTGCCGCTCACCGTCCTTCGCACCCAGGGGGACACCAGATTTCTGCTCCTGGAGATGGGTGCGCGCGGGATTGGGCACATTGCCGAACTCTCCGCCATCGCCCCGCCGGACATCAGCGTGGTCCTGAACGTCGGAGTGGCTCATCTCGGCGAGTTCGGCACCCAAGCAGCGATCGCCCAGGCCAAAGGTGAACTGGTCGATGCGCTCGGTCCGGGGGGTGTCGCCGTGCTCAATGCCGATGACGCCCTCGTGGCCGCCATGAGTCAGCGAGCCGAGCAGGCACTCACCTTCGGTTCGGCAGCAGATGCATCGGTGCGTTGGTCTGAGCTATCGACCGACGATGTCGGGTGTCCTCGTTTCAATCTCAGCTTCCAAGGGCGCACCGCGTACGTCCAGCTACGCCTCATTGGCGCGCACCACTGCGCCAACGCCGCTGCGGCCGCAACAGCGGCACTCGCTGCCGGTCTCGAATTCGATCGCGTCATCGACTCACTTCAGTCCGTCACCTCGATCTCCAAATGGCGCATGGAACTCACCGAGCCTGTGGCCGGGATTCGCATCATCAACGACGCCTACAACGCCAACCCGGATTCGATGAGGGCCGCGCTTGAGGCGCTGGCTCAGATGGGTGCACGATCTGGGCACCGCACCGTCGCCGTACTCGGCGAAATGCGGGAGTTGGGGGAGTCCTCACTTGCTGAGCACCAAGGGATTGGTCGCCTCGCTAGTGACTTGGGCATCGACACGGTTGTCGTCGTCGGTGAACAGGCCGACGGCATCGCCCAGATGTGCAAAACGCCACGCCGTGCGCGGGGCGTCGAGCATGCCGTCGAACTCGTGCGAGAAGATATCGGGTCAGCACCGGCGATCGTGTTGGTGAAGGCCTCTCGAGGCGCAGCACTCGAACGCGTAGTTGACCAACTCACCGATCAGTTAAGGCAGGGGCAAGCATGAAGGCGATCTTGTTTGCTGCGGCGCTCTCGCTGGTCTTATCGTTCTTCGGCACGCGCCTGGCCATCAAACTTCTCGCCAAGCATGGCTTTGGTCAACTCATCCGCGAAGACGGGCCCACCAGCCACGCGACCAAACGCGGGACTCCGACGATGGGCGGCCTGGTCATCGTGCTGGCCAGCGTCATCGGCTACTTCTTGGCCAAACTGCTCAGCGGCACTATGCCCAGCATCTCGGCGTTGCTCCTCATCTTCTTGTACGTCGGTTTGGGCACGGTCGGCTTCCTCGACGACTTCATCAAGATCTATAAGCAGCGCAACCTGGGGTTGCGCAGCATGGCGAAGTTCATTGGACAAACGGTTGTCGCAGTCGCTTTTGCAGTCATGGCAGTGATGCCGGTGACCGCCGATGAGCGCGGCATGACACCGGCAAGCACCGCAATTTCGTTCCTTCGTGACTTGAACTGGCTGATGCTCCCCAGTTTCTTGGCGGTCTTGTTCATCATTTTCTTGATTGCTGGGTTCTCCAACGCGGTCAACCTCACCGACGGTCTCGACGGCTTGGCGACGGGCACGTCGGTGGCCGTCTTTGGTGCGTACACGTTGATCAACATCTGGCAGAACAACCAGTCGTGTGTGCGTAGCCCCGGGGCCAGTTGCTATGAGGTGCGTGACCCCCTCGATCTAGCGGTTCTGGCCGCGGCCATCACGGGTGCCTGCTTCGGGTTCTTGTGGTGGAATGCCTCACCGGCCCAGATCTTCATGGGCGATACGGGCTCGCTGGCACTTGGCGGAGCGCTGGCAGGTTTCGCCGTGTTCACCCGCACCGAGTTGTTGCTGGTCATCATCGGCGGCCTGTTCGTCGTGCAGACGGTCTCGGTCATGTTGCAAGTGGGTTGGTTCAAGCTGAGCAAGGGCAAGCGACTCTTCCGGATGGCCCCGCTGCACCACCACTTTGAACTCTTGGGCTGGAACGAAATCACCGTCGTCATTCGCTTCTGGATCATTGCTGGACTCTTCGTGGCGGCGGGAGTGGGGCTCTTTTACGCCGAATGGGTCGCAGGAAGCTGATGGACCTCGATTACCTTGACCGCACTGGCTGGGATCAGGTCCGCGTCGTCGTAGCCGGCTTCGGTGTCTCCGGATTTGCCGCCGCCGACAACCTCACCTTCTTGGGTGCCGACGTGCTGGCTCTTGACGAAGTTCCTGACGACGACAAGCGCGATCGGGCGACTTTGCTAGAGACCCTTGGCGCCACCATCAGACTCGGCGAAGGTGCCGCCGCGCTCTTGCCAGACAACGTCGATCTGGTTGTCACCTCGCCTGGTTGGCGTCCCTCAGCTCCGCTGCTAGCGCAAGCTGCGGCCCGGGGCATTCCCGTGTGGGGAGAGGTCGAGCTGGCCTGGCGGTTGCGCGACCCGGAGCGGCCTGCGCCCTGGCTTGGGGTCACCGGAACCAACGGCAAAACCACCACCGTCGAAATGCTCGAGGCGATGCTGCGGGCGGGCGGACTGCGCACCGTTGCGGCTGGAAACGTCGGCCTGCCCATTGTCGAAGCAGTCATGGACCCAACCCCGTACGACGTGATCGCAGTTGAGCTTTCTAGCTTCCAACTGCACTACACCCACACGATGGCCTGTCAGTCAGCAGCCGTGCTCAACGTCGCCGATGACCACACCGACTGGCATGGCTCGATGGATGCCTACGCCGCTGACAAGGCCCGCATCTACGAAG
>CALMMO010000058.1 GCA_937868455.1 uncultured Marmoricola sp. | reverse complement strand
GATGGGGCTTCGCCGCAATCCCCCAACTCGTCGTGCGACCATGAACCCATGTCGTCCCGACGCATTCGCCAAGCCCTCCTCGACTTCGTTTCTGTGAGCCTGTTCGCGGGCATCGGACGACTGGCACACCGTGAGTCTTTGAGCGGCTGGTTCCACACTGCTTGGCCCTTCCTCGTCGGGCTAGGCATCTGGTCGCTGCTGATGTGGCACCGACCTGCATTCACCACTCCGGTCGCGGGCGTCTTCGGTGCGGCCGTGACAGTGGCGATCGGTTCGATGCTGCGAGTGTTCACCCACCAAGGTGTGCAGTGGAGTTTCATCGCAGTCGCACTCACCTTCAACGCGCTGCTGCTCGTGGCCACTCGGTTTTTGGTGAGGTTCTGGGAGCGAAGTGCCTGAGGGTGACACTGTTTGGCGTGCGGCGCGATCTCTTGATCGTGCCCTGACCAACCACGTCATCACCGCACAGTTTCGGGTGCCCGCGCTTGCTGAGATCGCGTTGACCACTCAGGTGCTGGGCACGGTGAGCCGAGGCAAGCACCTGATGACCAGGTTCGCCACAGGTCAGACCTTGCACACCCATCTGCGCATGGAAGGCTCGTGGCATCTCTACCGCCCAGGTGAACCCTGGCAGCGGCCCGGCCACCAGGCCCGAGTGGTGCTGACCAGCGACGATCGGGTCGCGGTCGGCTTCAGCCTGGGGGTTGTCGAACTGATCGCCACCACAGCCGAGTCAGATGTCGTGGGTCATCTCGGACCTGATCTGCTCGGCCCCGATTGGGACTCCGAGGCAGCCGTGGCCAGGCTCAGCCGTGAGCCGATGGCACCGATCGGGGTGGCGTTGCTCGACCAGCGCAATCTGGCCGGCATTGGCAACTTGTATCGCAACGAACTGTGTTTCCTCATCGGCGCACATCCGAAGACTGAGGTGAGCCGGGTCAACGTTTCTCGCGTCGTACTGCGAGCAAAGGCGTTGTTGGAGGCCAACAAGGAACGCGCCAACCAGTGCACCACCGGCGATCTGCGACCCGGCAAGCGCACCTGGGTATATCGGCGCGCGGAACAGCCGTGTCGCCGCTGCGGCTCGAGTATCGCCAGCGGAGAGCTCGGTGATCCGTCCCGCTCGATCTACTGGTGCCCCTCGTGCCAACCGCAGCCAACGGGCCCGTGAGCAACCAGCTCCGACCAACCTCGTCCTAGAGGAGTCGGCGGTCGGAGGCCCAGCGGGTGAGCTCATGACGCGAGGAGAGTTGCAGTTTGCGCAGCACCGCTGACATGTGGGTTTCGACCGTCTTGACGGAGATGAACAACTCGCCGGCGACCTCGCGGTAGGAATATCCGCGCGCGATCAACCGCATCACTTCGCGCTCGCGTTGGCTGAGCCGATCGAGGTCTTCATCTACGGCGGCCACATCGACGGTGCCCGCAAAGGCATCCAGCACGAAGCCGGCCAGCCGCGGCGAAAAGACCGCATCGCCAGAGGCCACGCGAGCGATGGCGTTGATGAGTTCGGGACCGGTGATGGTCTTCGTGACGTAGCCACGGGCACCACCCCTGATAGTGCCGATCACGTCTTCGGCGGCATCAGAGACGCTCAACGCCAAGAACTGGGTCTTGGGTGCTGTGGCCGCAGTACGCCGCATCACCTCTACACCACCACCTCCCGGCAGGTGTACGTCGAGCAAAACCACATCCGGCTGGTGCGCCACGATCGCGGCGACGGCTGAGTCAACGTCGTCGGCCTCGCCCACGAGTTCAACCTGGTCACCGAGTTCGGCCCGCACACCGGTGCGGAACATGGCGTGGTCATCAACGATCACGACCGAGGTCATGAGTCCTCCTTGGGCAGATACAACCGCACTTCGGTGCCAGCATCGCTGGAGATCACTTCGGCGCGACCACCGTGGCGAGCCATCCGGTCGATGATCGAGTGGCTGACCCCGCGCCGATCCGCAGCGACGGCGTCTTGGTCGAAGCCGCGTCCCCGGTCGCGCACAAAGACGGCGGTGCCTTCGTCGTTGGCCTCGGCATAGACGTCGACACTGGGTGCGCCCGAGTGTTTGGCAGCGTTGATCAGGGCTTCCCTGGTGGCCGCAACCAGAGCATCGGAGAAGGCCGGTGCACCCACCACGACCAGTTCGACGGCGATGTCGAAGTCGTCCTCAACCGAGGCGACCACGTCGTGCAGTGCCGAGGCCAGATCGGACTTGTCGGCAGGCAGACCGGCATAGAGCCAGGTGCGCAAGTCGCGCTCTTGGGAGCGGGCCAGTCGAGCTACCGAGGTTGGGTCATCGGCCGAGCGCTGGATCAGCGCCAAGGTCTGCAACACCGAGTCGTGCAGGTGGGCGGCGACATCAGCGCGCTCTTGCACCCGGATCCGCTCGGCTCGCTCGGCAGTCAGGTCAGAGCTCAGCCGAATAAGCCATGGCCCCAACATCAAGCCGACACCCAACACGGCAAGCACCGTGGCCACTGCGACTTCGCGAGCCAGGCTCAGTTGAGCACCACCAGCGGCATACATCACGATCGCGACCACGAGCAGTGTGAGGCCCATCAGCAATCGGGCGTACGACGCCCAACCCCCCGAGCCGACCAATGCCTTGACCGGACCAACCCCGCCAGTGGTGTCTAGCCAGCGTTCGCGCTGAGCCTGATCGGCTTGGCGCCACACGATTCCCGCAGCCAAGGTGAGCAAGGCGATCGGCCACATGGACGCAGAGGTGCCTGTCATCACGCCAATCAAGAGGGCCAGGCCAATCACGATGCTGGCGAAGGCCACCACGAACCCGGTTTCGCTCATGCCGGCTCGCTCTTGGGTGCCGACTCGTCCTTGGCGTTGAGCTGATTCAGCTCCTGGGGTGGAGACCGCAAACTGGTCCTCTGCGGGCAACACAATCCACAGCGCGGCGTACAAAACCAGGCCAAGGGCGCCGAAAATTCCGGAGGCCACAAACCCAAGTCGCACCCATCGCACGGGAAGTCCCAAGTGGGTGGCCAACCCCGCCGCGACGCCGCCGACCAAAGAGTCAGAGGTTGACCTCGTGGCTCGCCGAGGCTCCGCCCCGATTGAGGCCGGGGGCGAATATCGGGGTGAGGTCACACGGTCAATCGTCACACTTTCTCCCCCAGTTGGGTATCAGGGTGCACCCTGATTGCCCCTGAGAAACTCCTAGGGCTCACAGGTGAAGTTCAGGGTGCTCCCTGATACCGAAGCCGCCCTCACATCCATCACTGTTGAGCCATGACCGAAACCGACAAGCAAAACCCGGCCCCCGAAGACCTCGGGCCACGGGTGACTCCTGACCAAATGCGAGATGTAAACCGTCTGCAGTTGTCCAGAACCAACCGTCAGATCGCCGGTGTGGCTGGCGGCCTGGGCCGGTACTTCGATGTGGACCCCACCTTGGTCCGCGTCGTACTCGTTGTCCTGGCGCTCTTTGGCGGCGCAGGCCTGTGGGTCTACGCAGCCGTCTGGCTGTTCACCCCAGATGAGGCCACTGGCCGCGCTGCGATCCACACCTCGCCTGAGACTCGCAAGGTGCTGTTGATCATCGCCGCAGTGATTGCGGGGCTCTCAGCACTAGGCAGCGGATGGGGTCCGGCTGGCATGGTCGTCGATGGACCAACCGGAGCACTCGTTCCGATCGGGATCGTCGTGCTGGTCGTCATGTTGGTGACCAACCGAACGCGATCACCCAAAGCCATCGCGCCCACCGCGACCCCAGAATCCGCGACCACAGAATCACAGCCGGCCGCCCAGAGCTACGCAGCCACGGCACCTGTCTACGGCGGTTACACCCCACCGCCGGCTAGCTCCGCTCGAGCTAACAAGCGCGGCATCGTGCTCGTGTGGCCAACCCTTGCGCTGATTGCGATCAGCTGGGGCGTCATCCGACTGTTCACCCTCTCAGGTGGACACGTGCCACCCGGCTCCTACGCCGCAAGCGCCTTGCTGATCACGGGCCTCGCCCTGGTTGGTGCCGCTTTCGTCGGCCGCGGTGGCGGGCTCATTCTCACCGGCATCATCGCCACGGTCGCCCTCGCGATGACCTCGTTCATCGGCGCCACCGGCGGCATGCAGGCATGGGGTCAAACCGATTCGCAGTACGTCGTTCCCAAGACCTCGGCACAGGTGCCGTTGACCACCTCGATCCAGGCCGGCGAGATCACCCTTGACCTGACCGAGATCACCAAGTTGGACGACCTCAACGGCAAGACCATCCACATCGATGGTCAAGCGGCCAGCGTGCGGGTGATTCTGCCCACCGGACTGGCAGCCAATGTGAACGCCGAGGCGATCAATGCTGGCGAGATCCAGGTCTCGGGTCGGTCAGTCAGCGCGGGCATCAACCCCGCATCAGTGCACACCACGCTCGGCAACCCCGAGTGGCCAATCATCACCCTCGACCTGCAGGTGCGAGTGGGAGAAATCGTTGTGGAAGAGGCAGCAGCATGAACAACACCCGTCCCCTATCAGTGGCCTATCTCGTCTTCGGACTGCTCTTCTTGGGCACCTTCGGGATCTGGGCCCTGGTCTCGGCTCGACTCATCACCAACCTCAACCCCGACTGGATGGCTCCGGTGCTGCTCATCGGTGCTGGCGGTGCCGGCCTGGTCGCTCTCATGGTTGGGTCGATGCGCGGAGCGCAGCACGAGACTCCTACCGTCCCCAATTCCCCGCAGTCCCCGACCCTCGCTGACACCGCCATCGATGCCGTCGGCGAAGAACCCAGCGTCCACCTCGAAACCGCAACCACTGACTCAGACAAGGAGCCCACGAAATGAACGACTACACCCCCGTCCCCCAACCCAACGCTCCCCAACCCAAGCGACTGACTCGAACAGCCAACGACAAGATGCTTGCCGGTGTCTGCGGCGGCTTCGCTAGGTACGCCAACCTCGACGCCACTTTGGTGCGCGTGCTGGCCGTTCTTGGACTCGTTGCTGGCTTTGGTTCCCTCGGGATCCTCTACCTGGTCGCTTGGGCAGTGATGCCTGAGGAATGATCTACCCCATGTCCTCACACCCCGCCCCCGACGCCTCCCCGCGTCGGGGGTTTCTCTTAGAAGCAACCGTCTTCGTTGTCGGCATGGGCACCCTGGGTGCTGAGATCGCTGCCGCACGTCTGTTGGCGCCTTGGTTTGGCGCCTCAACGATCGTGTGGGCCAACACAATCGCGACGGTGCTGGTCGCCCTCTCGATCGGCTACGCGCTCGGCGGCCGGTTCGCTGACCGCAACCCCACGATGGCGGGTCTGTCACGGATCGTGGCTATTGCCGCGGTCTTGTTGGCCATCGTCCCGTTTGTGGCTGACCCGTTCTTGCGGCTCTCGGTCAATGCCTTCGACACCTTGTCAGTGGGCACCTTCGCCGGGTCTTTGGTCGGTGTCAGCGTGCTGGTGGCGGTGCCGTTGCTGCTGCTGGGCATGGTCTCGCCGTACGCCGTGAGACTCAAAGTTGATTCACTCACCGACACTGGCCGCACCGCCGGGCGACTCTCCGCGATTGCCACCGTCGGCTCACTGGTGGGCACCTTTAGTGCCTCGCTGCTGCTGATTCCGTTGGTGGGCACCAGGC
>CALMMO010000057.1 GCA_937868455.1 uncultured Marmoricola sp. | reverse complement strand
CACGCGGTGACTGGACCACAGGGGAGTGGTCGAGCCACACCAGGTCACATTGGACCATCGCAGTGGCTTCGTGGTGGGTGAGCACCCGAATGGTGTCCAAGTCCAAGGCGAACTCCATGTCGCCGTACCCACGCTCCCATGAGGACATCGTGTAGCCATCGACCGTGTTCATATCGATGTCTACGGCCAGTAGGTAGTTGCAGCCCTCGGTTCCGTGCCCGAGCACATGGTCAAGGAAGTAGCGCCCATGCATGCGCTTGCCCTGAAGGCGCCCCTGCATGTCGGTGAAGGCCACCACCACGGTGTCGATGGAGTCGTCTTCGATGGCGGCGGTGAGTTGTTCAACGCTGAGGTGACGATCGTTGCGTGGGTGGGACATGAGGAGGGTTCCTTTCAGGTGAGCAATCCGCGCAGGAGCGCGGAAGTGTCGTCGCAGTGGGCTTCCATGACTCGTCGCGCGCGCGCCGGATCGCGCTCGAGTACGGCGCGCACGATTTCGGCATGTTGGCGATCGGAGTGATCGATGTTCTTGCTGAGCACCGGGATCGCCGAGAGCATCTCGTGCAGCGTCGCCTGCACCTTGGTGACAGCTTCGACCAAGCTAGCCGACCCGGTGAGGCTGGCGATCGTCAGGTGAAATAGGGAGTCGGCTTGACGGTGCTCAGGCTTGGTGCGAGCAGTCGCCACCGACTCATGAGCTGCTTCCAGAGTCGCTACTTGCTCGCGATCGAGGTCTTTGCTGGCCAGCAGCCAGGCCGCGCCAGCCTCGACGATGCGGCGAAAATCCAAGGAGTCCAACCAGGCTTGGCGCTGAGCCGCGTCAATGTGCCCTGTCATTCGACCGGTGGGCGACTTGGGCTTCAAGATGACCACAGTGCCGCCAGATCGACCGCGCACAGTCTTCACAAGGCCAGCCTCGCGCAGTGCCGCCATTGCTTCTCGAAGGGTCGCTCGCGAAACCGAGAGCCGCTCGGCAAGGTCACGCTCGTTCGGCAAGGCACCGCCAAGGGGAAACACACCGAGTCGAATGGCGGTCGCGAGTTGCTCAACACACGCTTCGAAGGCGTGGTGACCGCGCACGGGGCGCAGCACTACATGGCTAAGGTCAGCCATGGCGGTCTGTTGAACACTCACCCGGCACAGTGTCGTGAGGCCAGCGCCAGCGTGTCAATGGTCTGAGTTCAAACCAATTGCCGAAAGCTCTTTACGTGCGCCACGTCACAGGGCTAGCCTCCGATTCATTCAACGGCAAACACCGAGCCAGGAGGGTTCATGGCCGACACACACTTGACTGAAGACGAGAAACACCTCGCTTCACTTGGCTACAAACAGGAGCTTTCACGCACCTGGTCTGGGTTCTCGAATTTCGCGATCTCGTTCTCGATCATCTCGATTCTCGCGGGCTGCTTCACCACCTTTGGTCAGGCATGGAACAACGGTGGCCCCGTGGCCATCTCCATTGGCTGGCCGCTTATCAGCGCATTCATCTTGATCATCGGTCTGTGCATGGCTGAACTGGTCTCTGCCTACCCCACTTCGGGCGGCATCTACTGGTGGGCAGCAAAACTCGGAGGGCCCAAGGCCGGCTACTACACCGGTTGGCTCAACCTCATCGGACTGCTTGCAGTCGATGCATCGGTTGCCTACGGCACTGCGACCTTCTTTGACCTGACGTTCAGCACGTTCAGTGAGTCGTGGGCAGCGTCGTACTCCTTGAGCCGCGTGTTTTGGATGTTCCTTGTCATCTTGGCTTTGACCGCAATGATCAACATCTTCGGCGGTCACTTGATGGCAACGCTGAACAACATCTCGGTGTGGTGGCACGTTTTTGGTGCCGCAGTGGTGATCCTGATCCTGATCCTGATCCCCGACCAGCACATGAGCGTCAAGGACGTCTTCACGATGCGGGTTAACAACTCCGGCGGCTTGGCAGGTGGCGAGACCAGCGGTCTTGGCTACTGGTTCTACGTCTTGCCCCTGGGCTTCTTGTTGACGCAGTACACCATCACCGGGTACGACGCTTCAGCTCACTTGTCGGAAGAAACCCAAGGCGCAGCCAACGGCGCGGCCAAGGGCATCTGGCAGTCGATCTTCTACTCGGCAATCGGTGGCTGGATCTTGCTGCTCGCCTTCTTGTTCGCAGTCCAAGACGCCGACGCAGTCACCGCTGGTGGCGGCGGAGTCGCGGTGATCTTCAACCAAGCCTTGAGCAGCGGATGGGCCGGAGCGGTCCTGCTTATTGCCAGCATTGGTCAGTTCTTCTGCACCAACGCCTGCATGACCTCGACTAGCCGCATGCTGTTCGCGTTCAGCCGTGACGGCGCCGTTCCTGGTGCGTCCCTTTGGGCGAAGCTCGATGCCAACAAGGTTCCGCGCAATGCGGTGCTGATCTCGACCGTGGTTGCGGCGCTTATCACGTTGCCAGCCCTGAAAGAGGTCAACCTTGGCACCGCCGAGGCTCCGCTGATCGTTCCCGTTGCGTTCTACGCCGTGGTTTCGGTGGCTGTCATCGGTCTCTACCTTGCGTTCTTGGTCCCGATCTACCTGCGCTGGCGCGCTGGTGACTCGTTCAAGCAAGGTTCTTGGAACCTGGGTAACCACTGGAAGTGGATGGCACCGATCGCGTGCTTGGAGATTGTCATCATCTCCGTGTACTTCATCTTGCCGTTCACTCCCGCAGCCAACCCCTTCAACGAGGCGTTTGACTGGAAGTTCGTGAACTACGCACCGATCTTGACCGGCGGCACGCTGGTTGCGCTCTGGCTTGGATGGCACTTGTCAGCCAAGAAGTGGTTCAACGGTCCGAAGACCACGATCGACCTCCCCGAGGGCGTGTCGGCGGCCGACGAGATCGCGTTGGAGCACCAGGGCAAGACCGCACACGGCGGAACCGTTCACGACGCCTGACGGTGAATGACGAAGAACTGATTGCCGCGATCCCGGCCCTGGCCGGGACGCGGACAATCACCGCGCTCCCCGGAGGACTGACCAACCGCAACTTGCGAGTGGTCTGCGACTCCGGGGAGTACGTCGTGCGCTACTCAAGTTCTGATGCCGGCCTCTTGGGCATCGATCGTGATGCAGAGGCAATTAACTCCGCACGCGCTTTCGACGCCGGGGTTGGCGCGAAAGTAGTCAGCTACCACCCCGAATTGGGGGCGCTGGTTATTGGGTTCTTGCAAGGAGTCACACTCAGCGACGATTCCTTTGCAGACCCCGACGTGTTGGGTCGAGCCGCAGACGCGGTGCGGCGATTGCACGCCGGAGCGCAATTCCAGGGCGACTTCAACATGTTCACGCGCCGCGCGCTCTACCGA
>CALMMO010000056.1 GCA_937868455.1 uncultured Marmoricola sp. | reverse complement strand
AGGGACGCCGCGATGCCGACCCGGTTGACGTGGAGATGCCAGCGGGTGGTCGCTTCAACGATGCCGCATGTGATCCGCGTGGTCGGTTGTTGGCCGGCACAGCGACGGGCGTGGCCGATCACCCCAATGGAGTGTTGTGGTCTCTTGCGGGTCGTGATGTGCGACTGCTCATGGAAGGCATCACCGAGTCGAACGGGTTGGCGTGGTCGTTGGACGGGCAGGTGCTCTATTACGTCGACTCGGGTGAACCGGTCATCCGCAGATATGCCTACGACGTCGAGAGTGGTTCCCTAGGCCAACGCCTTCAAGACCTTGCGGTCACCGGCGAGATGCCGCCCAGCCCCGATGGGCTGGTGGTCGATAGCCAGGGTTGCGTCTGGGTGGCGATTTGGCGCGGTGGCGACGTACGTCAATATAGCCCAGAGGGCGACCTCCTGCTGACCTTGACCACTCCCGTTTCGCGACCGACGTGCCCGGTGTTTGCGGGGCCAGAGTTGGATCAACTTGTGATCACTACCGGGTGGGAGGAACTCAGCGACGAGCAGCGCGCCGCCGAGCCTTGGGCCGGACACCTGCTGATCACCCAAGCACCCGTGCGCGGTCTCGAGCCGTTTAGATTCATGGCCGATGCCCGTTGATGCTTCGCCTCACCAGTTGGAAGGACACTGAATATGCAGTCTGTTGACCCCCGCACCGGAGAGGCGTTCGGACCCGACTTCGCCGACACCTCGCTGGCGGAGCTCGACCGCATCGTCACGGCTGCCCAAGGCGCAGCCGCAGCATTCGCTGCGATGCCGTCATCTGCTCGTGCGCGCAGTTTGAGAGCCATGGCCGACGCGTTAGATGCCAACACTGACCGCCTTGCCCAGATCGCCGACCGTGAGACTGGACTCGGTCTGCCACGGCTCACCGGTGAAGTGGGCCGATCTAGTTTCCAACTGCGCGCCTTCGCCGACTTCATTGAGGCTGGGCGTCACCTCGGCATCGTCATTGACCCGGAGGTGCCAGGCGCACCTCCAGTTGGCCACCCAGACCTGCGTCGGGTGAACGTGGCATTGGGTCCGGTGGCTGTCTATGGAGCCAGCAACTTCCCCTTCGCGTTCAGCGTGCCCGGGGGAGACACCGCTTCAGCCCTCGCGGCCGGATGCCCGGTGGTGGCTAAGGCGCATCCTGGTCATCTCTCCACGAGCGTTGAGGTGGCCGCGATCCTCGAGTCGGCCCTGTCGGCCTCAGGTGCTCCGGACGGGGTGTTTGCTCTCGTGCATGGGTTTGAGGCTGGGCGGGAGCTCATCAGGCACCCCGCGATCAAGGCAGGTGCTTTCACAGGTTCGCCAGTGGGTGGTCGTGCGTTGGCAGATTTGGCCGCTGCTCGCCCAGACCCGATCCCGTTTTACGGCGAACTGGGGAGTGTGAACCCGGTTGTAGTCACCCCCGGGTGGTCGGGGGATTCGTCGGTGTTTGCCGCGCAGTACGTCGACTCGCTGACTCTTGGCACCGGCCAGTTCTGCACCAACCCTGG